>JANTGX010000027.1 GCA_024762755.1 Gammaproteobacteria bacterium | reverse complement strand
AAATCTGCGTGGCAACGCGGATCATAGTGGCGGAGGCCGGGCGGTTGCGGGGACCGGGTCTCGTTTCAGTGTACCCCAATCCGCCCCGCGTGGGAGGTGGACGGGCGCCCGCGTCTGCCTCTCGCGCGGCCATCTTCAGAGGCGGAAATCCTCGCCGAGATAGACCTCCCGCACCCGCCGGTGGGCGAGGATCTCTTCCGGCCGTCCTTCGGCGATGACCTCGCCATCACTCATGATGTAGGCACGCTCACAGATTCCCAAGGTCTCGCGCACATTGTGGTCGGTGATGAGCACGCCGATGCGCCGCTCGGTGAGGTGGCCGATGATGCGCTGGATATCGATCACCGAGATGGGATCGACGCCGGCGAAGGGCTCGTCGAGCAGGATATAGCGGGGCTCGGTGCACAGCGCGCGGGCGATCTCCACCCGCCGCCGCTCACCGCCGGAGAGGCTCATGCCGAGGGAGTCGCGGATGTGCGTGATGCTCAGCTCCTGCAACAGGATCTCCATGCGCTCCTGCTGTTGCTGAGGGTCCAGGTCGCGGCGCGTCTGCAGAATGGCCAGCAGGTTGTCGGCCACGCTCAGTTTACGGAATACCGAGGCCTCCTGCGGCAGGTAGCCGATGCCGAGGCGCGCGCGCACGTGCAGCGGGTAGGGGGTGATGGACTGACCGTCGAGCCGGATCTCTCCGCTGTCGACGGGCACCAGTCCGACGATCATGTAGAAACTGGTGGTCTTGCCAGCACCATTGGGGCCCAGCAGGCCCACCACCTCGCCACGGCCCACCGTCAGCGAGACCGACTTCACCACTTGTCGTCCGCCATAGGCCTTGGCCAGACTGCGCACCACCAGACCGCTGTCGCCCGTCGTTGCCTGCGTCGCGCTCATGGCGTCTCTTTGTCGCGCGGCTGGATGGTCACCCGCACGCGTTGCTTGCCATCAGTCCCCTTCGCGGCGGTGACGCGCTCGCTGCGGGTGTCGTAGTCGATGCGCTGTCCGCTGACCCGGTTGCCTCCCTGCGCCAGCCAGGCGGCATCGAGCAACAGCAGGCGCTCGTTGATCGCGTCGTAGTCCAGACGCCGGGCCTCGCCCTCGATGGGCGCCTCGCCCTCGCGCTGCTGGCGGAACTTGACCGGCGTGCCCTCGGCCAGCACTCGCTGCAGGGCCCCGTCTTCGCCGGTGACCACACTCACCGTATCGGCCAGGATCTCGAGTCCGTCGCGGGTCACCCGCACATGGCCCGTGTAGGTGCTGCGCCCGCTCTGTTCCTCGAACACCGCGTGGTCTGCCTCGATGGTCACCGGTGGGGGTGGCGCAGCGACGACGGGGCCGGCGACCAGCAAGGCCAGGCACAGGGCCAGGCTACGGAGTGGCCGCATAGACCCCCCTCACCCGCGCCAGGAGTTCCAGGCGGCCGGTCTCGAACCAGGCGCGCAGGCCGATGGCCTCGACCTGTCCACGCGGATGGCGCAACTCCACCGGCCCGCCGGTCTCGGCATACTCGCGCGCCGTGTCGATGCGCAGATCGCGGCTGTGAATCTCCAGTGGTGCCCGTCCGCTGGCGGCCAGGCGATGGATCACCACCCCCTGGTCGAGGTAGACGTGGTCGTCACCGCCCTGGGTCTGGCCGTGCGCCGCGCGCAGGGTCCAGCGCCGTTGTTGTGGTCGGTAGAAGGTGATGAAGGGTCGTTGCAGTTCGCTGCGGTCACCGGCGGCGAAGTGCTCGGCGCGCGCCACCATCAGCTCGTAGCACGGCCGGCCCTGCTCGTCCATGGCGCGCATCACGGCCTGCTCCATGTAGGCATCGGGGGTCTCCTCGCCGCTGACCAGCCGCTCGGGTGGGATGCTCGCCTCCTCGTGCCACAGCCATTGGTAGCTGAGCCAGGCGAGGCCGGCGACGGCCAAGGGGATGAGCAGTCTGCGCCACATGCCGGGGTCACTGCAGGTACTGGGCCAGCTGGGCTTCGAGGCTGCCACGTGCCTCCATGATCAGCTCACAGACGTCACGCGCCGCGCCCAGGCCGCCGCCGTGGGGGGTCTGCCAGTGGGCGTGCCGGCAAACCAGCGGATGGGCATCGGCCGGGGCGATGGCCAGGCCCACGCGCAACATGACGGGCAGGTCCACCACGTCGTCGCCCACATAGGCCACCTGCGCCGGACGCAGGCCGACCTCGGCGATGAGCCGCTCGAAGGCCGGCAGCTTGTCCTTCTGTCCCTGGTAGACGCGGTCGATGCCCAGGTTGGCCATGCGGTGCTCCACCACCTTGGAGGTGCGGCCGGTGATGATGGCCACCTCCACCCCGCTGCGGTGGAGCATCTTCATGCCGTGGCCGTCGCGTGAATGGAAGGCCTTGTACTCCTGGCCATCGTCGCCGTAGAAGAGGCGGCCGTCGGTGAGCACACCGTCGACGTCGAAGACCACCAGCTCGATCCCGGCGGCCCGTTTCAGGATGTCTTGCATCATGGATTTCCCGTTTGTGTGCCGGCAAAGATACCCGTTCGGCGGCCAACACTGAAGGCCATTCGACGCCGCGACCTCACACCACCCCGGCGCGCAGCAGGTCGTGCATGTTGAAGGCGCCCAGCAGGCGGCCCTCGGCGTCCACCACCAGCATGGCGCTGATCTTGAACTCCTCCATCTGGCGCAGGGCCTCCACCGCCAGGGTGCCGCTGGCCACGGTGCGGCAGCCGGGGGTCATGACCTCGCCGATGCCCATGGCGCGCACGTCCACCCCGCCGTGGTCCAGCACACGGCGCAGGTCGCCGTCGGTGAAGATCCCGGCCACCCGCCCCGCGGCGTCGACGATGGCGGTGGCGCCGAGGCCCTTGGCGGTCATCTCCAGCAGGGCATCACCGAGGCTGGCCGTCTCCGCCACTTGGGGGATGCGTTCACCGCGGTGCATCACGTCGTCGACGTGCAGCAGCAGCCGGCGCCCCAGCTGGCCGCCGGGGTGCGAGAGGGCGAAGTCGTCGGCGGTGAAGTCACGGCTCTCCAACAACGCCACGGCGAGGGCGTCGCCCATGGCCAGGGCCGCGGTGGTGCTCGCCGTGGGCGCCAGGCCGAGGGGGCAGGCCTCCTTTTCCACGCTGACGTCGAGGTGGGCATCGGCCGCCTCGGCGAGGGTCGAGGCGGGCTTGCCGGTGAGGGCGATGAGCGGCACCCCGAGGCGCTTGATCAACGGCAGGATGGTGAGGATCTCCGTGGTCTCGCCAGAATTGGACAGGGCCAGCACCACGTCCTGGCGCGTGATCATGCCCATATCACCATGACTGGCCTCGCCGGGGTGGACGAAGAAGGCCGGACTGCCGGTGCTGGCCAGGGTGGCGGCGATCTTCTCGCCGATGTGCCCGGACTTGCCCATGCCGGTGACCACGATGCGCCCCTGGCAGCCGAGCATGAGGTGGCAGGCGTGCACGAAGCTGGGGCCGATCCGCCCGGCCAGGGCGCTGACCGCGCTGGCCTCGGTGTCGATGACGGCGCGCGCCAGCTGTTGCAGTCGAGAGTCGTTCATGGTCGTGTGCTTCCTCGTTCAATAGGCCTCGACACGGTAGCCGTGTCGGCGCAGAAGTGCCAGCAGGCCGTCTTCGCCCACCAAGTGCAGGGCGCCCACCAGCACCAGTTCGGTCTCGGGGGTGTCGAGAAAGGCCCGCAGGGAGCCCAGCCAGGCCTGGTTGCGGCGCACCAGCAGCTCGCGGTAGAGCCCCGGGTGCTCGCGCCGCAGGGGCGCGATACCGAGGCGCGCGAGGGCGGCGGCATCGCCGGCCCGCCAGGCGGCCTTGAGCCGACCCATCATGCCCGCCGCATCGCGCGCGTCGCGCAGGCTGTTGCGGATCAGGGCGTCCTCCTGGCCACAACCCATGCTGGCGATAAAGGCCAGCTGCTGGCGCGGCGTCTCCAACGCCGACAGGGCCTTGCCGTCGGCCTGCGCACGGCGGTAGAAGTATTCCTCCACCCCCTGGCCGGCGATGCCCAGGCGTTGCAGTTCGTCCATCATCACCACCAGGCTGACCATGGGCGGGCGCAGGTGATCGACCAGGGACATGGGGATGCCGTGGGCCTCGCACCAGGCCTGCAACTCGCGGTAGGTCTCCGCGCGGAGGTCGTCGCGCAGCTGGCGGCCCTCGCCGTAGCTGAGGCGCTCGGCCATGTCGCGCTGAAAGGCGGGGTCCTCGATCGCCGCCATGTCGGTCTCGAAGACCAACCGCGCGGCCTCGGCGTAGGCCCTGTCGAAGGCCGCGGGAAGGGGGTAGTCGGCCTCTCCCAGGGCGTGCACGGTGCCGCCGATGAGCAGGCTGTGCCGACCGTCGCTAACGCGCCAGAGGGAGGTCTGCGCCGAGGCCAGGAGCGGCAGCAGGCCGAGGATAGCGCCCAGCAGGAGCGCGGCCGAACGATACCTCACGAGAGCCCCGTCATGCCCAGCCAGGTCATGTAACCGATGAAACACGTCAGCAGCAGGCCGCCCTCGAGACGATTGATGCGCCCCGGACCGCGGAAGCCGTAGGCCATGACGAACAGGGCCACGCTGAGCACGACCATGGTGGGATAGTCCCGCGACAATACCGCCGGCTCGAGCGCACTGGGCAGGATCAGACCCGGCAGACCCAGTACCGCCAGCAGGTTGAACATGTTGGAGCCGAGCACATTGCCCACCGCCATGTCGTCCTCACCCTTGCGCGCGCTCATCACCGAGGCCGCCAGTTCCGGCAGACTGGTGCCGATGGCGACGATGGTCAGGCCGATCACCAGGTCACTGACCCCCAGGCTCTGCGCCACGCCCACCGCGCCCCAGACCAGCAGACGCGAACTGGCGATGAGCACCAGCAGGCCGAGCAGGGCCCACAGCAGGGCGCCGCCGGTGGACATGCCGGTGGGTATCTCGCTCTCGAACTCCGCCGCCAAGGGGTCGACGGCGGCCTTGTCGCGGCCGTTCAGGCCGGTCCAGATCATCCAGGCCATGACCAGCAGGAAGCCGGCGAACAGGATCACCCCGTCGATGCGCGAGAGATCGCCATCCCACAGCAACATACCGGCCACCAACATCACGGCGAACAGCATGGGATACTCCCGCCGCAGGGTGCCCGAGGCCACGCTCAAGGGCACCACCAGGGCGGTTACGCCAAGCACCAGGCCGATGTTGGCGATGTTCGAGCCGATGGCATTGCCCACACCCAGGGCCGGGTTGCCGTTGGCCGCGGCGATGCCGGAGACCAGCATCTCCGGCAGCGAGGTGCCGAAACCCATCACCACCATGCCGATGATCAGCGGCGAGACACCGAGGTTGTTGGCCAACGCCGAGGCGCCGAGGACGAAGCGTTCCGCGCTCCACAGCAAGAAGCCAAACCCGGCGATGATCGCCAAAACCTCCATCCACATCGTCTAGTTCCGCATCCAGTAATCCAGCACGATGCCGGCGAACACCGCCAGACCGAACCAGTTGTTGTTGAGAAAGGCCCGCATACAGGCCTGGGGCTCGCGCCCACGGATCAGGTATTGCTGATACACCACCAGGCCGGCCGCCAGCAACAGGCCCAGCTGGTAATAGATACCCAACTGCGCGCGCTGGCCGACGACCCAAAGGGTCACCAGCAGCAGGGCCTGGATGAGACCGACGATCACCCGGTCGGCGTCGCCGAACAGGATCGCCGTGGAACGCACGCCGATCTTCAGGTCGTCTTCACGATCGACCATGGCATACAGGGTGTCGTAGGCGGTGGCCCACAGCACGGTGGCCATGAGCAGCAACCAGGCCACGGGCGGCACGCTGCCGGTCTGTGCGGCGAAGGCCATGGGCACCGCCCAGCCGAAGGCCAGGCCGAGGAAGACCTGCGGCAGATAGGTGTGACGCTTGGTGAAGGGATACACCGCCGCCAACAGTACACCCACCACGGAGAGGCCGATGGTCAGCCAGTTCAGGGTCAGCACCAGGGCGAAGGCCAGCCCGCACAATACGACGAACAGGCGCAGGGCCTCGCGGGGGCTCACCGCACCGCTGGCGATGGGCCGCTGCGCGGTGCGGCGCACGTGCGGGTCGATGTCGCGGTCGGCGTAGTCGTTGATGACACAGCCCGCCGAGCGCATGAGCACCACACCGAGGACGAACACCAGGGTCACCCAGCTGTCCGGGCTGCCCTCGCCGGCGATCCACAGCGCCCAGCAGGTGGGCCACAGCAGCAGGAAGGTGCCGATGGGTCGGTCCAGGCGCATCAGCAGGGCATACTGATAGGCGCGATCCTTGATCCGGGTCCAGTCCATCAGGTGTCCTCTGCCAGGGCCGGCAGGAAGATCTCGTTCACCAACAGGGGGTGGCCGCCCAGCTGGAACAGGGAACGCCGGCCCCAGATGGAGGCCGGTTCTTCCGCCAGTGGCGCACAAGCGGCATCGAACAGCCGCTGCCCGGGGCGCAGACAGGCGACCTGCAGCGGACTCCGGCGCAGGCCGGGGTCGGCGAACAACACCGCACCGAGCGGCTTGTCACCCAGGCGTGTCAGGCGGCGGCGATCGCCGCGCAGGGTCTGCGGCGGGATCACGCTGCGCGCATACACCCACGGACGCCCGTCGCACAGCAGGTGCACCTCGCGCACGAAGGCATGGCGTTCGGGACGCATGCCCAGGGCCTGCGCCTCGTTGAGCAGCGGGCGCCGCCAACCCTGGGCGAGGGGCTGCACGCGGAAGCGCCCGTGGCAGGCGGCCAACAGGCGTCGGGTGAGAGAACCCTGATCCAGCAGCCACGCCGCCCAGGGCGCAGGCAGGCGCCGGCGCTCCGCCGCATCGGGGGAATGCCAGTGGGGCTCGCGCTGATGGCTGCCAAAACCGGTCTGAGTCACGTCGGGGCTGCGTCTGGGGGCTGGAAAGACGCGTATTGTAACCGAAAACGGCGTCCCCAGAGGGCCACCGGGGCGGGAGCCCCAAGCCGCAGGCGGGCTCCACGAGGCACCTCCCCTAACGACCGGGTAGCCGACCGACGCTCATTGCGCGCGCGGCGTGCCGAGGACCCGGGTGACCACGGGGACGCCCTCCAGCGCCTGTGGCAGGGCGGTGTGTTCCGCCACGCTCGCATCGCGCACGCCGACGACGATGGCCGGGCGGCCCTTGTCGTCGCGGCCGATGCCCACGGAGACCACCCCGTCCATGGCCAGGAGGTGGGCCTCGTACTTGTGTTTGATGTCTTCGATGGGGGGCGACATGGCGGGCTCCTCGGCGGCCGGGCAGGCCGGGGTGGTCAACAACAACATCAGGCCCAGGCAGCGAACGAGGCGACGGTGGTGCAAGGGGCGCCTCACAGGCTCAGATCGAGGGCCGAAAAGACGTGTTCGATGCGGTTCATGATGGTGCTCTGCTCACTGCCGGCAAACAGCAGACCCACCAGATGGTCGTCGGCATCCAGCACGGCCGAACCACTGTCGCCGCCCTGGCTCATGGGGCCGGCCATCAATTGATCCTCGAATCGGGCCAGGCGTCCTGCGCCGTATTGGACGTTGACGGTAACGTCCACCTGGGTGATCTCGCCCTCGGTGAGACCGGTGGTACGGCCCATCTTCTTCACCGCCATGCCCAGTTCGGCCGAGCGGGTGCCGGCGATGGGGCCGATATGGAGGATCTCGGCGTCGACGTCCACCCCGCGCAGCGGGCGGGCGATGGCGGCATCCACCCGATTGGCCGCGGCGCGGGCGCGCACCGGCTGCAGACGGGTGTCGCTGTCCACCAGGGCGGCGAGGCCGTTGAGCACGGCGGCGACCCCGCTGGCGATGCTGCAATCGCTGGGCAGGCCGAGCATGGCGATGGGCACGAAATCCTCCAACTCGGCCAGCTGGTCCTCGGGATTGCGGCCGCCGTCGTAGGGGCCGGGCTGCAGGATGGCGTCGCCGCGACTGGCCGCATTGCTGTTGGCCAGCACGTGGTTGTTGGAGAGGAGCATCCATTCCCCGTTGCGCCGCACCCAACAGCCCAGGGTGCCGGCGGTGATGTCCTTGTGGCCGACGCTGACCCCACCGGGCGCCGGACGGAAACGCTCCGTGGGCGCCGCCAGGGCACGGATGGGGCCGGTCTCGATGACGTCGGTGGGCACGCCGTCGAGGGACGCCGGCACCAGCTCCTCGGGCAACAGGGCCTCCACGGGCAGCTTTCGATCCACCGAGCAGACGATGCTCGGCGTCTGCGTGCGCTGGCCCTGAACCGTCTTGTAGCCCAAGCCGGTGGCCACCACGTGATGCTTGCCCAGCAGCTCGTGCGCGCGCTGGCGCAATTGCGTGCGGGCCCTTTCCATCGCCTCATCCATCGAGTACCTCCTTGCTCCTGCCAAATGTGGCGACACTCTGCCAGCCGTGCCGGCCGGGAGATAGCCGGCAATCTCCCGAGCCGGTCGGGGCCTAATGCGGAGAGGGGACGGGAAAGGCCGCGGAAATACGCCGCCGTCTGCGTGCTACTTGCCGGTAAAGCCGTGGATCTGCCGGCGTTCGCGCTTGGTGGGCCGGCCCCGCCCCGGCTCGCGGAGGGCATTGGCCTGACGCCGCAGCTCGGCCTCCTTGGCACGGCGCTGCAGACTCTCGGCCGTCTCCTCATAGAGCTGCTGGGCGACGGGCGCAGGACCGCGGCGGTCGGACAGACCCCGCACCACCAGCTCGCGTTCGTCGAAGCCCTGGCGCACCTGCAAGCGATCGCCCAGCTTCACCTCGCGGCTGGGCTTGGGACGCTGGCCGTTGAGGCTCACCTTGCCGCCCTTGATGGCCTCGCTGGCCAGGCCCCGGGTCTTGAACAGGCGCGCCGCCCACAGCCACTTGTCGAGGCGCACCTTGCCGCCGTCGTCCGCCCCCGGTCTCACAGCTCGTCCTCGCTCACCACCCGGTCGCGCCCGCTCTCCTTGGCCCGGTAGAGGGCCTGGTCGGCGCGCTGGAAGAGGCTCTCCGGGGTATCGCCTTCGCGTGGCGCGGCGACGCCCAGGGAGACGGTGATGGTGACCGCCTCGCCCTGGTAGTGGAACTGGCTCTTGGCCACGTTGGCGCGCAGCTTGTCTGCCACCTGCCGGCCATCGGCGAGCGTGGTCTCGGGCATCAGGATGACGAATTCCTCGCCGCCGTAGCGGGCCAGGAAGTCGCTCTCGCGCACCTCGCCGAGGATCCGCTCGGCGATGATCTTGAGCGCCTTGTCGCCGGCCTTGTGGCCGTAGGTGTCGTTGATGCGCTTGAAGCGGTCGATGTCCACCACCAGCAGCACCATGGGCTGCCGATAGCGCTTCCAGCGGGCGAATTCCTGCGCCATGCGCTCGTCGAAGGCGAGGCGGTTATAGAGGCCGGTGAGGGGGTCGTGCACGGCCTGCTCGTGCTTTTCGCGCAGACGCTCGCGCAGTTGTTCGCCCTCGCGTTCCATCTCCTGCACGCGCTGGTTGAGCGCCACCAGTTCGGCCTCCAGGCGCTGCTGACGCGCCTCGTCGGACTCGCGGTATTCGTCCAGGTGACGACGAATGGCCTCCAGCCGCTGCTGCACCGCCTGCTTGAGCTGCTGGGGATCGTCGGTCTCGTCGACGCTGGTCTCGATGTGTTGCACCTGGGCACGCACGGCCTTGCTCAGCTCACGGCTGCTGTCCACCGCGTCGCGTTGCCGGTCCTTGGCCCCGGCGAGGCTCTGATCGAGGTCCTGCAGGCCGCCGGTGAGCTGGCGCAGGAAGGCCTGCAACTCGGCCTTCTCCGCCTCCATCTGCAGGCGCATGCGTGAGATGAGATCGGCCAGGGCGGCGAGCGCGGGGGCGATGCCCTGCTCGACCAGGCCGGCGGCCAAGCGCTCTCGCAGCCGTTCCGCCTCCTCCTCCAGTTCGCTCGGCAGGCTGAGGGTGTCCAGCAGTTGGATGCAGAACTCGGCCACCGGGGCCGAGGCATCCCCTGGGCTCGCGCCTGCGTCGGCCTCGTCCTCCACGCCACCGGCCTCACCAGCCTCACCGGCCACACCGCCTCGCTGGCCGAACAGCCGCTGCATGAGGCCAGCGGGGGCGGCGCCGGCCTCGCTGCCGAGCAATTCCGCCAACTCACGCAGGGGCGCCTCCAGCTGGGTCGCGTCCCCGGCCTGGACGAAACGGCGGCGCAGGCGACGCAGGCTGGCACGCGGCACTTGCGGCAACGCTAACGTGTCCACCCAGTCGGCGAGGACGGCCTGGGCGGTGGGTCCGGCGGCCTCCGCGGCCCGCTGCTCGTCGAGGCGCACCACGGCATCGGCGATGTCTTCGATGATCGGCTCCAGCGCCTGCGCGGTGGCGCCGCTTCGGATGGCCTTGCGCAGGCGGTCCAGCTCCCGATCCAGGCGCGCGTCGATGCCCTGCGCGGCCAGGGCGACGCGCGTCAGCCCCTGGCGCAGCAGGCTCTCGGCGGCCTGCCACTCGGCCTCGCTCTGCTCTTGGCGGTCGAGGCAGGTGAGGTATTTCTGTTTCCAGTCGTCGGCCATGTGTCCAGTCTAATCCAGGTTGACTTGCCTGGCTGTCTCAGTCGGCGCCGGCGGGCAAAACATGAGCCCCGCCGCCTCAGATGAGACGCAGGTCATCGGGCAGGATGATCTCCGTGGCGATGGGCAGATGATCGGAGAGCAGATGCTGCATGACGTGCACATCGTGCACCTTCAGACTGGGCGAGGTGAGGATGTGGTCCAGGGTGCGCATGGGCCGCCAACTGGGAAAGGTCTTCAGGCCGTGCACGGGCTCGCAAAGCCCGGTGGCGTCGAGCAGGAAGCGCATCTCGGGGCTGTCCGGCTGGCAATTGAGATCGCCCATCACCACCACATGACGGTAGCGGTTGACCAACTGGGCGATGAACTCGAACTGCCGCCGCCGGGCCCGCGCACTCAGCGCCATGTGCAGCAGCAGCAGCACCAGCGGGTTGTCGCGCCGGCCGTAGCGCACCACCATCACGCCGCGCCCGGGCACCCGCCCGGGGAGGGGGTGGCTGCTGATCTCGCTGGGCTTGATGCGGCTGAGCAGGCCGTTGCTGTGCTGGGCGATCTTGCCCAGGCGGCGGTTGGTCTGATGATGCCAGAAGGGAAAGCCGGCCTTCTTGGCGAGGAATTCGGTCTGATTGATGAAACCGGAGCGCAGGCTGCCGGCGTCCACCTCCTGCAGGGCGACGATATCGAAATCGCTGATGGCGCGGGCGATGTGACTGAGGTTCTCGTACAGGCGCGAGTGGGGCAGGACGTGCCGCCAGCTCTTGGTCAGGTAGTCGCGATAGCTCACTGCGCGGATGCCCACCTGGATGTTGTAGCTGAGCAGGCGGAGACGCCGGCCGGGGGCCTCGTCGTCGAGATCGAAGGGATCGGGGATGGGGACGGTCTGCTGCATGGTTCCTTCTTGCAGTGGTTTAGAGGTGGATGATCATATCACCCAGCTTCTCCGTCAGACGCAGGTTTTCACTGTAGTCCACCGGGCAGTCGATGATGCTCACGGCATCGTCGTCGAGGGCATCGCGCAGGGTGGGCAGGAGCTGCTCGGCCTGCTCGATGCGGTAGCCCTTGGCGCCGAAGGACTCGGCCAACTGGATGAAGTCCGGATTGCCGAATTTGACGTGCGAGGTGCGGCCGAACTGATTCATCTGCTTCCATTCGATGAGGCCGTAACCGGCGTCGTTCCAGATCAGCACGACCAGCGAGACGTTCAGCCGCACGGCGGTCTCGATCTCCTGCACGTTCATGAGGAAGCCGCCATCGCCGGTCACCGCCACCACCTTGCGCTCGGGACAGGCGAGGCGTGCGGCGATGGCCCCGGGCACGCTGATGCCCATGCTGGCGAAGCCGTTGGAGATGAGGCAGGTGTTGGGGTATTCGCAGCGAAACATGCGCGCCATCCACAGCTTGTGGGCGCCCACGTCGCAGATCACGATGTCCTCCATGTCCATGGCGGTGCGCAGATCCCAGATGATCTTCTGCGGCTTGACCGGGCACTCGCGGTCGTTGCGGTGCTGGTTCATCTCCTCCACCAGGGCCTCGCGCAGGCTGCGCAGCTGGTGGCCCTGATGCGGCGTACTGAGGGCACCGACGCGATCCAGGGCGAGTTTGATGTCGCCCACCACGCCGACGTGCACGTTGTAGTGGGCGTCCACCTCGGCGGGGGTGCTGTCGATGTGGATGATGACGCGGTCGCGGGTGGGATGCCAGAGATAGGGGTGGTACTCCACCAGGTCGTAGCCCACGCAGATGATGACGTCGGCGTGGGCGAAGCCGAAGTTGACGTAGTCCTGCGACTGCAGGCCGGCGCTGCCCAGGGCCATGGGGTGGCGGAAGGGCACCACGCCCTTGGCCATGAAGGTGTTGGCCACGGGGATCTGCAGGCGTTCGGCGAAGGCGGTGAGATTCTGCCACGCGCCGGCGCGTACCACGCCGTTGCCGGCGAGGATGATGGGCGAGCGGGCCGCGGAGATCAGCTTGGCCGCCTCGGCCACGCGTCCGGCGGCGGGCTCCGCCGTGGTGGGTTGCTTCACCGGCAGGGGGCTGTCGTCGATGGGCAGCTTGGCGATGTTCTCGGGAAACTCGATGAAACAGGCGCCGGTCTTCTCCGTCTGCGCCACCTTGAAGGCCTTGCGCGTCACCTCGGGGATGATGTCCGGCGCCAGCAGGCGTGAGGAATATTTGGTGAAGCTGCGGAACAGCTCCTCCAGATCCAGCACCTGATGGGATTCCTTGTGCAGGCGGTGGGTGTCGGCCTGGCCGGCGATGGCCACCAACGGCGCATGGTCCATGTTGGCGTCGGCGACGCCGGTGATGAGATTGGTGGCGCCAGGGCCGAGGGTGGCCATGCAGACCCCGGCACGCCCGGTGAGGCGACCATAGACGTCGGCCATGAAGGCCGCGCCCTGTTCGTGACGGGTACTGATGAAGCGGATGCGGGAGTCCAGCAGGGCATCCATGACGTCGAGGTTCTCTTCGCCCGGGATGCCGAAGATGTAGTCGACGCCCTCGTTCTCCAGGCAGCGGACGAACAGTTCAGCGGCTTTCATGCACGCCCCCCGTGAGATGATAGGTCGACGGGCAGCGGCCTGCCCGTCGTGATGGATCGACCGCCGGCCCGTGCTCGGCTGCGGTCTACTTGCTCTCCTGCTGGACCAGGTAGTCCACCACCTTGAACACCCGCGCGTTGCCTCCGGCCTCCTGGGCGCCGGTGCGATATTTGCCGTTGACCACGATGGTGGGCACGCCACGGGCACCGTAGCGATAACCCATCTCCTTGGCACGGCGCAGCTTGGTCTCAACGGCGAAGGAACGGAACACCCGCTTGAAGTCCTTCTCCGACACGCCGTGCTGCTTGAACAGGGCCATGATCTCGCCCTCGGTGTTCATGCGGCGTTTCTGCTCGTGGATGGCCTCGAACATGGGCTCGTGGACCTTGTCCACCACTCCGAGCACCTCTGCGGTGTAATAGGCCCGTGCGCCGATCTCCCAGCTCGGCTGAAAGACGCCCGGAATGCGGACGAATTTCACATTGGCCGGTTTTTTCTTCAACCAGCGCTGCACGTAGGGCTCCAGGCGATAGCAGTGCGGGCAGCCGTACCAGAACAACTCCACCACCTCCACCTGACCGGGGCCGGCCGTGGTCGGCTGTGGTGGCGTGACCCGTTCGTAGTGCACGCCCTCCTGAAAGGGCGCGGCATGCACATTGGCGATGCCACCGAGGGCGAAGGCGAAAAGAAAGACGGCGAGGGATTGGATCGTACGCTTCATGGGTGAAACCTCTGTCCGGTTGCGAATGGTTGGAATTCTGGCGCGGCGCAGGACCCTGAGGGCCCCGCTGCGAGCCCGGCGAGCCTATCCAAATCGATATGCGATGGCAAACCGGACAGCGCCGCTGTGCTGGGAGTCTACCGGTCGGTGGTTTATCCTATGACCCAGCCGCAGCCTCTGATGAGGCCGCGTGAAACCACGATGGTTCCCCCGTCGCCACCACAACATCCTGCCCCACCAAGGAGCATGTCCGACATGGTCTCTGAAAAGATCGATCTGGCCCAGTTTCTCAACCAGCAGTATCTGTGCGAGTCCCTCACCATCAAGGAGGTCAAGACCCTCATCGACTACACCGAGCTGGTGGAAGTCGACAAAGGCGACGTCATCGCCGAGGTCGGCGAGGTGGGTGAGGCGCTGTATTTCGTCATCCAGGGCGAGGCGGCCCTGTTCTATGGCGACAAGACCGAGAGCCCCGTGGGCCGCATCCAGGCCGGCGAGCTGATGGGAGAGATGTCCTTCTTCGATCGTAAGCCCCGTTCCGTGAGCGCGCGCGCGATGACCGATGGTACCCGGCTGCTCAAACTCTCGCGGGCCATGTACAAGCGTCTGCGCGTGGAACACCCCTACATCACCGTGAACCTGCTGGAGCACGCCATCGTCAGCCTCGACCATCTGTTTCGCCAGGTGAGCGAGGACATCTCAAACCTGCGCAACTATTTCACCGCGCCCGGGCGGAAATAGGCCTGCCGGCGCGAGCGGGCCCCGGCAGCCAAGAGTGAGCCGAACAAAAAGGCCGCACACCCTGAGATGTGCAGCCTTTTGCATAACCCATAGCCACAAGTGGCTCAACGAGCGTCCCGTTCAGCGCTCGAGGGCGGCGAGATAGGCCGCCACGGCCTCGATCTCACGATCGCTCATCATCTTCACCACGCCCTGCATGATGGCGTTGCGGTCATTGGTGCGGCTCTCGGTGCGGTAGTCGTGCAAGGCCTTCATGACGTAGTCGGCCTTCTGCCCGGCCAGCCGGGGGATGGCACCGGGACCGTTGCCCACGGCATTGGGGCCATGGCAACCGGCGCAGGAGGGCACGTCGGTATAGCGATTGCCGCCCACATACAGCTTGCGGCCCTTGCCGTTGATCCGCTCCACCGGCGTCACCTGCACCTTCTGCTGGCTGAAATAGGCGGCGATATCTGCCATGTCCTGCTCGCTCAGGCCCTCCACCATGCTGGTCATGGTGGGGTCCTTACGTGCGCCGGATTGGAAGTCTTTGAGCTGTTTGACGATGTACTTCACCCCTTGGCCGGCCAGATTGGGCCATTGCGGGGCCAGGCTGTTGCCATCCGGGCCGTGACAGCCCTGGCACATGGCCGATTTCTCCTGGCCGGCCACGGGGTCGCCGGTGGACTGGGCGTGGGCGCCGGCACTGGTGGCCAGCAACAGGCAGAGCGCAAGATGCGTTCCCTTCATAACGGTGATCTCCTCGAGGTTTGCCGCCAGGGCTCCCGTCCCTAGGGCGTCCGGTTACTTTCGAAATAGGCCGCGATATCCGCCATGTCCTGATCGGAGAGCGGTGCCGCCATGCCATTCATGATGGGGTCCTTGCGCGTGCCGGCGCGAAAGGCCTTGAGCTGCTTGACGATGTACTTGGCGTGCTGGCCGGCGAGTACCGGATAGGTGGGATTCTTGCTGTGCCCACCCTTGCCGTGACACACCTGGCAGGCGCGCGCCTTTTCCTTCCCGTCCTTGATGCTACCGGCCGCCTGCACGACGCCCGTGGTCAACAACACCGTCGTCATCACCAGCAGCCCCGTGATCGTCTTCGCACTCATGGTCATTCTGTACCCCTCCTCGCCCATACTGCATGTTTGGCGTCCCTCGAGCCGGACCCCGTCTCACCGCCTATATCGTCGGCAAGGCGTGCTCCGCCAGTTCCCGGTCGTCTTGCAGGGTCTTTTCTGTCGCCCCTTCGCGCCGACACCGGGAGATGGCGTAGGTTATTGCAGCTTTTGTCAAATTGCCACCTCGTCCGGCGCGGATGTTAGCCCAAAGCCGTAATGTCCCCTTTGTCCAATTCTAAAATGTCCCCTTTTGATTTCAGGAGGGACGGTGGCAGAGGAGACAGTGGTGATGAC
>JANTGX010000026.1 GCA_024762755.1 Gammaproteobacteria bacterium | reverse complement strand
AGCGAGGCGCGCGAGCGGAATCCCGATATCCAGATCGGTGACTACATCGAGGAGCCCATGGAATCGGCAGAATTTGGCCGTATCGCCGCCCAGGCCGCCAAACAGGTCATCGTGCAGAAGGTGCGTGAGGCAGAGCGTGAGCGCATCGTCGAGGCCTACAAGGATCGCAAGGGCGAACTGGTGATGGGCGTGGTCAAGCGCATGGACAAGGGCAACGTGATCCTCGACCTGGGCGAAAACGTCGAAGCCGTGATCCTGCGTGAAGACATGATTCCGCGTGAGGCCATCCGCCCCGGCGACCGCCTGCGTGGTTATCTGAAGGACGTGCGTTCCGAACCGCGCGGCCCCCAGCTGTTCGTCAGCCGCACCGCCCCCGAATTGCTCGTCGAGCTGTTCAAGCTGGAGGTGCCGGAGGTGGGTGAAGGACTCATCGAGATCCTCGGCGCCGCGCGTGACCCGGGCTTCCGCGCCAAGATCGCGGTGAAGAGCAATGATCCGCGCATCGATCCCGTCGGTGCCTGTGTCGGCATGCGCGGTTCACGCGTGCGCGCCGTGTCCAATGAGCTGGCAGAAGAGCGCGTGGACATCATCCTGTGGGACGAGAACCCGGCACAGTTTGTCATCAACGCCATGTCACCGGCCGAGGTAGTCTCCATCGTGGTCGACGAAGACCGCCACGCCATGGACATCGCGGTAGAAGAGGATCAGTTGTCGCAGGCCATCGGTCGCGGCGGTCAGAACGTGCGTCTGGCCAGCGAGCTGACGGGCTGGGAGATCAACGTGATGTCCGAAGAGCAGGCGCAGGAGAAGCTCGAGGCCGAGGGCCAGGCCGCGCTGAACCTGTTCATGCAGCAGCTCGACGTGGACGAAGAGGTCGCCGGCATCCTGGTGCAGGAAGGCTTCACCAGCATCGAAGAGGTGGCCTATGTGCCATTGGAAGAGATGCTGCAGATCGAAGAATTCGATGAAGAGATGGTGCAGGAATTGCGCAACCGCTCCAAGGACGTGTTGCTGACACGCGCCCTGCAGCAGGAAGAGGTGCTGGATGAGGCCAAGCCCGCCGACGACCTGCTGAACATGGAGGGCATGGATCAACAGCTGGCCTATCAACTGGCCAGCCGCGGAGTGATCTCCATGGAGGATCTGGCCGAGCTTTCGGTGGACGATCTGATGGACGTCGAAGGCATGGACGAGGAACGCGCGGCAGCCCTGATCATGACCGCACGCGCGCCCTGGTTTGCCGAGGCAGAGGCCGAAGCAGAGGCCTCTGCCGAGGCGCCGGCGAAAGAGCAGTAAAACGAGATTGGCAGAACAAGGTTTTTCCGAGGGTTAGAGAATGGCGGGAGTCACCGTAAAACAATTGGCAGAGGTCCTGGGCGTCACGCCGGATCGTCTGCTCACACAGCTGGGCAATGCCGGCCTGTCCTTCGACTCGCCAGAGCAGGTGGTCAATGACGACGAGAAGGTGAAACTGCTCGAGTTCCTGCGCTCGGCACACGGCTCTGGGGAGTCCGGCACGGACAAGTCGCCGAAGAAGGTCACCCTCAAACGCAAGACGGTGAGCGAGCTGAAGGTGCCCGGTGGAGGCGCCTCCGGCCGTGCCGGCACGCGCAGCAAGACGGTCAGCGTGGAGGTGCGCAAGAAGCGCACCTACATGAAGCGCAGTGAAGTGGTGGCCGACGAGGCCGAGCGCATCAAGGAAGAGAAGGCGCGCATGGAACAGCAGCGTCTGGAAGAGGCGCGCCAGGCCGAAGCGGCCAAAGAGGCCCGTCGTCGTGAGGAAGAGGAGCGCCAGCGCGAGGCCGAAGAGGCCGCTCGCAAGGCCGCCGAAGAGGCCGCCCAACGCGAGCAGGAAGAGCGTGCCAAGGTGGCTCAGTTGCAGCAAGAGACCCTGGCGGCGGCTCCACCACCGCCGGCTCCCGCGGCCGCCGCTACGGAAAAACGCGCTAAGCGCGAACGTCCGGAAAAGGCCAAGGAAGCGCGCTCCACCCGTTATGGCCGCAAGGAATTGCATGTCGATGCCAGCAAGTCGGGTCGGCGCAAGAAAAAGGGTGGGCGTACTGCACGCCGGGCCGTCTCTGCAGGCACGGGTAGCCACGCCTTCGAAATGCCCACCGCGCCCATCGTGCGCGAGGTGGTGGTGCCGGAGACGATCACCGTCGCCGAGCTGGCCCAGCGCATGGCCGTGAAGGCCGCCGAAGTGATCAAGACCCTCATGGGCATGGGCAGCATGGTGACCATCAATCAGGTGCTGGACCAGGAGACCGCGGCCATCGTCGTCGAGGAGATGGGGCACAAGGTCAAGCTGTCCAAGGCCAATGCCCTCGAAGAGGCCCTGACCCAGCCGGAAGGCGTCGAGGGCGAGCTGGTCAACCGTGCGCCGGCAGTGACCATCATGGGTCACGTCGATCACGGCAAGACCTCCCTCCTGGATTACATCCGCAAGGCCAAGGTGGCCGCGGGTGAGGCCGGTGGCATCACGCAACACATTGGCGCCTATCACGTCGAGACGCCGCACGGTGAGATCACCTTCCTCGATACCCCCGGCCATGCCGCCTTTACCGCCATGCGTGCGCGCGGCGCCAAGGCCACCGACATCGTCGTTCTGGTGGTGGCCGCCGACGACGGCGTCATGCCGCAGACCCGTGAGGCCATTCAGCACGCCAGGGCGGCGGGTGTCCCGTTGATCGTCGCGGTGAACAAGATCGACAAGCCCGAGGCCAATCCCGAACGCGTCAAGCAGGAACTGGTCGCCGAAGAGGTGGTGCCCGACGACTGGGGTGGCGACACCCAGTTCGTCAACGTCTCCGCACATACGGGGGAAGGTGTCGACGAGCTGCTGGACGCCATCATCGTGCAGGCCGAGCTGCTCGAGCTGAAGGCGAGCAAGGAAGGTCCGGCGCGTGGCGTGGTCATCGAGGCCCGTCTGGACAAGGGACGCGGCCCGGTGGCCACGGTGCTGGTACAGAACGGCACCCTGCACAAGGGTGACGTGATCCTCGCCGGCCAGGAATACGGCCGTGTGCGTGCCTTGATCAATGAGCACGGCCAGCAGGTGAAAGAGGCCGGCCCTTCCATCCCGGTGGAGGTGCTGGGTCTTTCCGGCACCCCCGCCGCCGGCGACGAGGTAGTGGCCGTCGACGATGAGCGCAAGGCGCGCGAAGTGGCACTCTTCCGTCAGGGCAAGTTCCGCGAGGTCAAGCTGGCACGCCAGCAGAAGGCCAAGCTGGAGAGCATGTTTGCGGAGATGGGCGAGGGCGAGGTGAAGACCCTCAACGTGGTCATCAAGGCCGACGTACAGGGTTCCGCCGAGGCCCTCAGCGAGTCGCTGACCAAGCTCTCCACCGACGAGGTGCGGGTCAACGTGGTGTCCACCGGCGTGGGCGGGATCAACGAGTCCGACGTCAATCTGGCGGTGGCCTCGGAGGCCATCATCGTCGGCTTCAATGTGCGCGCCGATGCCTCGGCCAAACGACTGATCGAGGAAGAGGGCGTGGACCTGCACTACTACAGTGTGATCTACGACGTCATCGAGGACGTTCGTCAGGCCATGACGGGCATGTTGGCGCCGGCCTTCAAGGAACAGATCGTCGGCCTCGCCGAGGTGCGCGACGTGTTCCGCTCGCCCAAACTGGGCGCCATCGCCGGCTGCATGGTGGTGGAGGGCGTGGTCAAACGCAACAACCCTATCCGTGTGCTGCGTGACAACGTGGTGATCTACGAGGGCGAGTTGGAGTCCCTGCGTCGCTTCAAGGAAGACGTGCAGGAAGTCCGCTCCGGCACCGAGTGCGGCATCGGCGTGAAGAACTACAACGACGTCAAGGTCGGTGACCAGATCGAAGTGTTCGAGCAGGTCAAGGTCGAGCGTACCCTGTAGATGGCCGAACGGGACAACAGCCGCACTCGGCGCATCGCCGACCAGATTCAGCGTCAGCTGGCGGAGTTGATCCAGACCGAGGTGCGCGACCCGCGCATCGGCATGGTGACCATCACCGGTGTGGAGGTCACCCACGAGCTGGAGCACGCCAAGGTCTATTTCACCGTACTCGGCGAGGCTGCCGAGGCGGAGGAGTCGGCACGCATCCTCAACCGTGCGGCGGGGTTCCTGCGCAGTGCCCTGGCGCGACGGCTGAAGTTGCGCACCACGCCGCAACTGCATTTCGTCTATGACCAGAGTGTCGAGCACGGCAATCGTCTTTCGGCCCTCATCGATCAAGCGGTGAGCAGCGACCGGCATGCCGCGCAGGGCGACGACGAGGACGAGGCGGCGCCGAAGAAGTAGCGCGAGCGGGACTCTCGACAGCCCCGCGCAAGTTAATCATTTATCCGGTACCCGTTCGCCGTAGGGCGTCGAGTGCCCCCTACCGATCGGAGTAGTTAAGTTGGCAAGACGGCGAAATCGCGGCCGCAATGTCCACGGCGTTCTGCTGCTGGACAAACCCATGGGCCTCACCTCCAACCAGGCATTGCAGCAGGTCAAACGCCTGTTCGACGCCAAGAAGGCCGGTCATACCGGCAGTCTCGATCCCCTGGCCACCGGCCTGCTGCCGATCTGTCTCGGCGAGGCGACCAAGATCTCCGGCTTCCTGCTCGATTCCGACAAGCAGTACCGTGCCGTGGTGAAACTCGGTGAACGCACGGACAGCGGCGACGCCGATGGCGAGATCATCGACCGCCGTCCGGTCCCCGCGCTCGAGGAGGCACAGGTGCGCGGTGCCCTCGAGCAGTTCATGGGCACCCAGTTGCAGACCCCGCCCATGCATTCCGCCATCAAGCGTCAGGGTGTGCCGCTGTACAAGCTGGCCCATCAGGGAATCGAGGTGGAGCGCGAGCCGCGGGAGATCACCATCCGCCACATCGAAATGCTGGCCTTGGGCGACGACAGCCTGGAGCTGGACGTGCGCTGCACCAAGGGCACCTACATCCGTACCCTGGCCGAGGACATCGGCGAGGCCCTCGGCTGCGGCGCCCACATCACGGCACTGCGGCGCACCGGCGTCGGCGGTCTGGACATGGCGCAGGTGGTGGACATGGCGACCCTCGTCTCGCTGGCCGATGAGGGCCCGGCGGCCCTGGATGCCCTCTTGCTGCCCATCGGCGATGCCCTGCCGGATTGGCCGGCGGTGCACCTCTCCAGCGATGCCAGCTACTACCTGCGCCAGGGGCAACCCGTCTTCGTGCCGCAGATGGCCGAGCGTGGCCTGCTGCGACTGTATGCCGACAAGGACCGCTTTCTCGGCATCGGCACCCTGCAGGACGACGGCCGCGTCGCCCCCAAGCGTCTGCTGGCATAGGCGCCGCCGGACGCGCAGAAAACAAGGCTTACCGCGTGGTCTTCGCCCGTGAAATGGGATAGAATCGCGCACTCTTCGGCGGGCTGGACCTAGTTGCTGGCTGCGCCGTCTTTCCATCGATCGACAACGATCAACACTAGGAGCAAGACTCAATGTCACTGACCGCCGAACAAAAAGCAGAGATCGTCAAAGACTACGCACAGGGCGAGGGCGATACCGGTTCCCCCGAGGTGCAGGTTGCCCTGCTCACCGCGCGCATCAACGATCTCTTCGGGCACTTCAAGTCCCACATCCACGACCACCATTCCCGCCAGGGTCTGCTGCGAATGGTCAGCCAGCGCCGCAAGCTGCTGGACTACCTCAAGGGCAAGAACGTCGAGCGCTACCGCGACCTCATCTCCCGCCTCGGCCTGCGTCGCTAAGCGGGCGGACCCGGCACTCTTTTGCGCACCATGCAAGAGATGCGAAACATCCTCAAAGGCCCGGCACAGGTTTGTGTCCGGGCCTTTGTCGGTCTGCCGCGGGCGGATCGGCACAGCCAACCGGTCTAATCTTCTCTCTTCTTAAGGAAACCCCACTGATGCCTATCAAGAAAGTCGTACAATACGGTGACCATACCCTGACCATGGAAACCGGCGAGATCGCCCGTCAGGCCGACGGTGCCGTGCTCATCAGCCTGGACGACACCACCCTGCTGGTCACCTGTGTGGCGCGCAAAGAGGCGGAGCCGGGGCGTGACTTCTTCCCTCTGACGGTCAACTATCAGGAACGTACCTACTCCGCCGGCAAGATCCCCGGCGGCTTCTTCAAGCGCGAGGGTCGGCCGACCGAGAAGGAGACCCTCACCAGTCGGCTCATCGACCGCCCACTGCGTCCGCTGTTTCCCAAGGGCTTCGTCAACGAGGTGCAGATCATCGCCACGGTGGTCTCCCTGGACCCGGCCATCGACCCCGACATCCCGGCCCTGATCGGTGCCTCCGCCGCGGTAGCCTTGTCCGGCGTGCCCTTCTCCGGCCCCATCGGCGCCGCCCGCGTCGCCTATCGTGATGGTGCCTACCTGCTCAACCCCACCGCCAGCCAGCTCGAGGGTTCGGCCCTGGATCTGGTGGTGGCCGGTACCGAGGAGGCCGTGCTGATGGTGGAGTCCGAGGCCAAGGAACTGTCCGAGCAGGTCATGCTGGACGCTGTGATGTTCGGTCACGAACAGATGCAGACGGTGATCCAGGCGATTCGCGAACTGGCCGCCGAAGCCGGCGTGCAACCTTGGGAGTGGTCCCCGCCGGCGTCCGACACCAGCCTCGCCGAGCGCGTCGCCGAGCTGGCCGCGAAGGACCTCGAGGCCGCCTATCAGATCAGCGACAAGCAAGCGCGCTATGCCCGTCTCGGTGAGATCCGCAGCGCCGTGGTGGCCCAACTCTGTCCCGAGGATGAGACCTGCGCCTACGACCCGGCGGAGATCAAAGAGGCCATCGGCAAGCTGGAGAAGCAGATCGTGCGCAGCCGCATCATCCAGGGCGAGCCACGCATCGACGGCCGCGATACGCGCACCGTGCGCCCCATCAGTGCGCGCGTCGGCCTGCTGCCGCGCACCCACGGCTCGGCCCTGTTCACCCGCGGCGAGACCCAGGCCCTGGTCATCACCACCCTGGGCACCGCGCGCGATGCCCAGGTCATCGATGCCATCGAGGGCGAGCGCCGCGAGCACTTCATGTTGCACTACAACTTCCCGCCCTACTGCGTGGGTGAGACCGGCTTCGTCGGCAGCCCCAAACGTCGCGAGATCGGCCACGGCCGTCTGGCCAAGCGTGGCGTCGCCGCGGTGATGCCCAGCGTCGACGACTTCCCCTACGCCATCCGCGTGGTCTCCGAGATCACCGAGTCCAACGGCTCCAGCTCCATGGCCTCGGTATGCGGTACCAGCCTCTCCTTGATGGACGCCGGTGTGCCCATCAAGGCCCCGGTGGCCGGCATCGCCATGGGCCTGATCAAGGAGGACGAAGACTTCGCCGTGCTCTCCGACATCCTCGGCGACGAGGATCACCTGGGCGACATGGACTTCAAGGTGGCCGGCACCGAGGATGGCGTCACCGCCCTGCAGATGGACATCAAGATCACCGGCATCACCCGCGACATCATGCAACAGGCCCTGAGCCAGGCACAGGAAGGCCGTCTGCACATCCTGCAGAAGATGGCCGAGGCCATCAGCAGCCCGCGCACCGAGATGTCTGCCTTCGCCCCGCGCTACCTCACCCTCAAGATCAATCCGGACAAGATTCGCGACGTCATCGGCAAGGGCGGCGCCACCATTCGCTCCATCACCGAGCAGACCGGCGCCAGCATCGACATCGAGGACGACGGCACGATCAAGATCGCCTCCGTGGACAGCGCCGCCGGCGAGGAGGCCCTGCGCCTCATCGAGCAGATCACCGCCGACGTGGAGGTGGGCAAGGTCTACGAGGGCAAGGTGGCCAAGTTGATGGACTTCGGCGCCTTCGTCACCATCCTGCCCGGCAAGGACGGCCTGGTGCACATCTCGCAGATCTCTGACGAGCGCGTCGAGAACGTCAGTGACAAGCTCACCGAGGGCGAGGTGGTGAAGGTGAAGGTGCTGGAGATCGACAAGCAGGGTCGCATCCGTCTCAGCATGAAGGCAGTGGGCGAGGAGTAAGTCGTTCCGCGCCGAGAAAAAGGGGCCTTGCGGTCCCTTTTTTTTGGCGCCCGCCGGACCGCCCCACACAGGAATATACTTAGGAGAGAACACCATGAACGCACAGATCCGCAAGGCCGTATTTCCCGTCGCCGGGATGGGGACCCGATTTCTACCGGCGACCAAGGCCAATCCGAAAGAGATGCTGCCCATCGTCGACAAGCCCTTGATCCAATATGCGGTGGAGGAGGCAGTGGCGGCGGGCGTGACCGAGCTGATCTTCGTCACCAGTTCCAGCAAGCGGGCCATCGAGGACCACTTCGACCGCAATTTCGAGCTGGAATACGAACTGGAACAGCGCGGCAAACAGCAATTGCTGGAGATCGTGCACGACATCCTGCCCAAGGGCGTGAGCAGCGTCTATATCCGTCAGCCCGAGGCCCTGGGCCTGGGCCATGCCGTGCTCTGTGCCAAGACGGTGGTGGGTGACGACCCCTTTGCCGTTATCCTCGCCGACGACCTCATCGACGGTGGCGGGCAGGGCTGTCTCGCGCAGATGGTGGCGCAGTTCGACGAGCAGGGCTGCAGTCTGCTCGGTGTGCAGACGGTGGACCCCAAGGAGACGGAGAAATACGGCATCGTCAGTGTACAACCGCAGGGCGAGCGCCTCGACAGGGTGCAGGCCATCGTCGAGAAGCCGAAGAGCAGCGAGGCCCCCTCCAACCTCGGTGTGGTGGGGCGTTACATCCTCACGGCGGGGATCTTCCAGCAGCTCGAACAGACCCCGCGCGGTGCCGGCGGTGAGATCCAGCTGACCGATGCCATCGCCCTGCTGCTGGAGCATGAGCCAGTCATGTCCTACCGCTTCGCCGGCACCCGCTACGACTGCGGCAGCAAGCTCGGTTACCTGCAGGCGACGGTGGAATACGCCCTCAAGCACGCGGAGCTCAAGGCCGACTTCCTGCGCTATCTGAAGGGATACTGCCTGCCGGAAAAGGCCTGATCGCCGTCTTCAGGCGCTGGCCTGCCGCGCCTCCGCCGACTGCCGTTGCAGGCTGTCCATCTCTGCATACACCTGTGTCAGCAAGGGGCCGAGGTTTTCCTCGTGTCCCTGCTTGATGGCGCCGTAGAGTTCGCGCAGGGCATCGCGCAGGGGCGGCACGTCGCAATAGCTGACGCCACCGAGGAAGCGGTGGGTGATCTCGCCCAGGCGGGTCCAGTCGCCCGCCGCCTCAGCCTCCCGCATGGTCTGCTCCACCGTCGGCATTTCCGCCAACAGCATCGCCTTCAAGGGTCGTCGGTCGAGCTTCGGCCTCGTCGACGAGGCGTGTGACGAGCGGGCCGGTGCGCGGCCGCACAGCTCGCGGATCAGGCGTGCCAGGCCGTTCGTTTCCACGGGTTTGCTCAGCAGGGTGTCGATGCCGGCGCCCAGGCAGGCGTTCTGCTCGCTGGCCAGCAGGCTGGCGGTGAGGCCGATGATGGGCAGACGATGGCCGTCGGTCTCGGCGGCACGAATGGCGCGACTGGCATCGATGCCATTGAGGATGGGCATCTGCACGTCCATCAGGACGAGGTCGATGCCGCCGGCGGCCACCGTCGCCACCGCCTCCTGGCCGTTGCCCACCAGCCTGATGCTGGCGCCCAGGCGCCCCAATTCGAGGTCCAGCAGCCGGGCGTTGATGGGATTGTCCTCCGCCACCAGGATGCGATAGCCGCTGAGGTCGGTGTCGGCCCTGCCGGCATTCGTCTCGGTCGGCGTGGGGGCCGCCTGATTCACCGCCGCCGGTTCCCCCGCGGGCGCGTCCAGGGCGGCGAGGATCTCACGCCTGCGTACCGGCTTGGGCAGGCAGGGGTAGCCCAGGCGTCGGCGCAGGTGGGCGAGGGTCTGTGGCTCGACGCTGTCGACCAGCAGCAGGACGCGCGCCGTCGAGCCGGCGGGCCGTTGCGCCAGGGCCGCGGCCACGGCGTCCAGGGTGGCCGTGTCGCGCACCTGCAGACCGATGGCGATGATGTCCACACCGGTGGCCTGCCGCAGCCGTGGCAGCAGCATCTCGGCCGCCTGGCAGCGATCGACCTGGCAACCCGCCCCCTCCAGCACGTGACTCAGGGCCAGGCCGGAGAGGTCGTTGGCCTCGCACACCAGGGCGCGCTGCCCGGCCAGGCGCAGCGGCGACTGGGTCCCTGCGGCCACCTTGCGGCAGGGCAGGGTGAACCAGAAGGTCGCCCCCTGGCCCGCCTCGCTCTCCACGCCGATCTCTCCTCCCAGCAGATGCACCAGTGACTTGCAGATGGCCAGGCCCAGGCCGGCGCCGGTCTGAAGCCGGGTGCTGGCATCGTCCAACTGCTCGAAACTCTGGAACAGGCGCGCCTGTGCCGCCGGCGGGATGCCCACTCCCTGGTCGCTTACGGTGACGCGCAACAACACCTCCTGCGCGTCTTCCTCCTCCAGCATGCTGCGCACGGCGATGGTGCCGCTGGGGGAGAACTTGATGGCATTGCCGACCAGGTTGAGCAGGATCTGACGCACCCGGTCGGGGTCGGTGATGACCGCCTCGGGCACGTCGCGGTAGAACAGGTCCACCAGTTCCAGGCCCTTGGCGAAGGCGCCGGGGGCGAGCAGGGTGAGGGCCTCGTCGACGACCTCCCGCAGGTTGCAGGCGCGGCGCTGCAGGCTGAGCTTGCCGGCCTCCACGCGTGACAGGTCGAGGATATCGTTGAGCAGGTGCAACAGCTCGTCGGCGGAGCGCTCGATGGTCTCCACGTAGTCCTTCTGCTCGGTATCCAGGCGCGTCTTGTGTAACAGCCGGGTGAAGCCGAGGATGCCGTTCAGCGGCGTGCGCAACTCGTGGCTCATGTTGGCGAGGAAGGTGGACTTGGTGCGACTGGCGGCGAGGGCCTGCTGGCGGGCCTCACCCAGGGCGCGGTTCTGTTTCTCCACCAGGTCGAGGGATTCGCGCAGACCGGCGGTGGCCTGGTCGATCTGCCGTTGCAGGTCGTCGCGACGGCTGCGCAGGGAGGCGGCCATGGATCGAAAGGCCTCCTCCAGGGTGCGCAGTTCGCCCGTGGACTGGGGTTTGACCTCCACCGTCAGATCGCCATGCTGGATCGCCTCGGCCGCGCGGTGAAGCTGGCTGAGTGGCCGCGTCAGGCGGCGGCTCAGCCTGGCCGCCAGGAACAGGGTGAGCAACAGGCCGAACAGGGTGATCAGGACGGAGTTGGTGATCTGTGCGTTCTTCGCCGCGGCGAGTCTGTCCAGCGACAGGGTGACCACCACCCAGCCCAGCGGCTCGGGGCTGGCCGCCGGCTCATCGAAGAAGGGAGCCTCTTCGTTCAACGGCGGCAGGGTCTGCGGTTCGATGGGCTGGCTGAAGACGCGCACCTGGGCGTCCAACGGGGCCGGTGGCGTGGCCTGGGGGGGGAGCTGCACCAAGGGGGCACCGAGGCGGTCGGTGATGGTGACGGCGACCACGTCGTCTTCGTTCAGGGTGCTGCGCGCGAGGGCCTGCAGGATCTCGCGGTTTCCACTGAAGACACCGTATTCACTGGCGCCGGCCAGATGGCGGGCGAGGGTCTCACCGCGGTCGTTGAGGGTATGGTCCAGGCTGCGCAGCTGGTTGTGGATGAAATAAGTAGAGAGCACCAGGGCGATGCCGACCACGGGGGCGAGGGCGAGGAGCAGGATGCGACCGGTCAGACCGAGGCGGATCATGGCCGCACCTCTGCGACGGACAGTTGTGCCTCACGGGCTCGGATCTTGCGCGCCAGACGCGGGCCATCGATGCCGCCGAGGCCGAAGGAACGGGCCACCTGGCCATTGATGGCCACCTCGAACTCGCGCGGCGGGGCGGCCGCGGGAAGGGGGCCGTGCGGTCGGCGCTGTAGCTCGGCGAGGATATGGCCGGTCTGCCGGCCGATCTGTTGTGGGGTGGAGTACACCGCGGCGAGGGCGCCGGCGCGCACCGTGGCCCGTGAGAAGCCGAGCACCGGGATCCGTTGGCGGTAGGTGCTGAGCAGGATGTTACGCAGGTTGCGGCGGTTGAACACCAAGGGGTCCGGCAGGGCCAACAGGACGTCGCTGCGCCCTAGCAGGCGATTGAGGGCGGGCATCAAGGCCTGCTCGTCGGCCACTTCGGCCGCGACCAGGGGCAGGCCGAGTCGTTGGGCGACGTGCTGCAGGGCGCTGGCCTGGCTCTGGCTGACGGGGCCGAGCAGGCTGCCGATGCGCTGGTTGGGGCCGAGCAGAACCTTGACCAGCAGCAGCTGGCGGGCGAGGGGCTGGTCGAGCAGCACGGCACCGAAACGCCGCGTCGCCGGCATGGCCTCGGCGCGCAGGCTGGCGCGGGGCACCAGGGTGGCGAGGATGTCCGTGGAGCGCGAGAGCCGTAGCACGGCCTCGGTGGCGTGGATGCCGATGGGCACCAGCAGGTCGCTCCCAGCCTCGATGCTGGCGGCGTCGTGCCGCCAGCTGGCGACGTCGATCACGCGGGTCACGGGCTTGACCTCGGCGTCCTGCAGGGCCTCGCGCGCCGCCGCGATGACGCCCTGGTAGAGGGGCGTCTGCTGGCTGGGGATGAAACTGATGCGCAGAGGTGTTGCAGCCTGGGCAGGTAGCGCGACGAGCATGCCCAGGCACAGGCCGAGCAGGCCGCGCCGGATGCGTCGTCTACGATTCCTTGGGTCCATCCCTGTCAAGCTCCTGTGTTACGACGGCCTATCTTGCGTGCCGGGGCGTGCGGCGGCTCGGCCCTAGTTGAACTGCACATCCAGAGTGACGTACTGGCGACGTTCGGCGATGTTGTCCGAGCGCCAGTCGGTGTAGTTGGCATCGCGCAGGTTCTGCACCACGAGGGCCAGTTCGCCGTCGGCACGGCGCCCGCCAAAGCGAGCCGCCAGGCGCAGATCGAGCTGTTTGTGCCCCTGCACCGGCTCCCCGGAGCCGAAGCCCTCACTGTCGCTGACCAGGGTGTAGGTCAGGCTGCCGTGCAGTCCTGCCCCCATGCGCTGCATGAGGAAGGCAGAAAAGATCTGCTCCGGGGCGGTCCGGTTGCCGCTGTCCGGTGGCAGGTTGGGAAAGTCGCTGTGCAGATGGAGCAGCGAGTGGGAGAGGCGCAGGCGGGTCTGTCGCCAGGGCCGGTAGTCGATGGCCGTCTCGATGCCACGCGTGGTGGCGCTGCCGGCGTTCTCGAACACCTCGTACTGCTGGTCGTAGTAATCGCTTTCCAGGAACACCTTGTTTTCGTCGACGTTGATGAGGTTGTGCAGCGTTTCGATGAAGAGTTTGACATCCAGATTCAGGCCGCGTTGCGGCAGATTCAGCATATAGCCCAGTTCGTAAGAGCTGATGGTCTCCGATTTCAGGTTGGGGTTGCCGATCCACTGGGTGCTGACGAAGTCGGTGGGTTTGGGCACGTTGCTGGGGATCTCGAACCAGTTGCTGTCGAAGACGGCGATGCGGAAGTTGGAGCGGGCCTCGTTGATGGTGGGGGTGCGGCGCGCCTGGCTGAAGGTGAGGCGCAGGCTGCTGGCGTGGTCGATGAGGTAGTTGAGGCCGAGGCGCGGCGAGATGTCGCTGCCGGCGATATCGGTCTTCTCCCACATGGCGCCGGCATTGAATACCAACTTGCGCGCCAGGTGCCACTCCAGGTTGGCGAACACCCGGTATTGGTCGTTGTGCAACACCGGTTCGTCGCCGGTGTAGCCGGTGAGGGGGCTGGTGCCGAGATAGCCCGGTGCCTCGATGCTGTCGCGGCGGATACCGGCCCCCCACACCAAGCGGGCGTTCTGCCCTAGGGGCCGGGTGTGCTGGGCCTCCAGTTCGTTGAGTTCGGCGAAGATGGAATTGTCGACGATGACATGGCCGAGATAGGGCACCACCACGTCGTAGCCCTGACGCAGGTTTTCCTTGCGATGGGAGAACTGCAGGTCGAACCGCGCCTGGGGGGAGATCTCGTGTTGCCATTTCAATTGGCCGAAATGGTTGTTGACCTCGCCCTTGGTGCTGGTGCGCAGGCTGCGTGAATCCACTTCGTGGTTGCCGCCGTTGTAGCCGAACTGGAGCATCAGGTTGTCCCGCGGCGAGGCCTGATAGTCGCCGCGGAAATTGGCCAGGCGCACATGGCGGGTATCCACCCGGTCCCTGAACCCCTGGTCCTGGTAGTAGCCCAGGGTGAGGCGGAAGCCGGCGTTCTCCGCGTACCGGCCGAGGCGCACATAGCCATCACGGATGTCGTCGTTGCCGATGTTGCTGCGCAGGAACACGCCACGAGTGTCGGCACTGTGGCGGGTGATGATGTTGATGGTGGCGAAGAAGGCGTTGGCCCCATAGGTGGCCGCGTTTGGACCGCGGATCACCTCGATGCGCTCGACATCGTCCACGGCCAGCGGCAGGTTGTTCCAATTCACGCTGCCGAAGGCGGCAGAGTAGACGGAGCGGCCATCGATCAGCACCTGCATGCGCCGGGTATATTCGCTGCTCAGGCCGTGATAGGTGACGATGGGGGTGTAACCGTCGTTGTGGCTCACCATGAAGCCTGGGACCAGGCGAAACAGGTCTGCCAGCTCGCGCACACCCGCGGCGCGGATGGTCTCGCGGTCGACGATGGTGGTGGCCACCGGGGCCTCCCGCGGTGCCTGGGAGAGGCGGGTGGCGCTCAGCACCAGCGGCGCATCGGCGAGGAAGTCCTCTTCGCTGAGGGCGAGAAGGGTGTCTTCGGCCGGGGCTGCCGAGGGCAGGCACAGACCGACAGCGAGGCAGAGGGGGAGCGGCGAGGGGCGCAGGCGCCGGGGAATTCTGGGGTACATCGTCATGTCTCACATCGGTTTTCCGGCGGCGCGCTCCCTGACTCGTCGGAGGTTGGTGGCACCGCGGCCGTGCGCGGTTCGTTCGTTGCCTCGCGGTGCGTGAGGCGTGCAGCGTTCAGCCGGCATGGTAGCAGGCTTGCCGATGGCTGTGGTATGGCGCGGGCGGGCGATGGTACACTTGCCGTCTCAAATGGGGCCGTAGCTCAGCTGGGAGAGCGTCGCGTTCGCAATGCGAAGGTCGGGAGTTCGATCCTCCTCGGCTCCACCAAATTCCCACCCTTCCCTCACGGCCGATGCATCGTCTGCCCGGCATCGCCAATCGCCTGTTCAGGCCCCGGTAGCTCAGCTGGATAGAGCAGCCGCCTCCTAAGCGGCAGGTCGGACGTTCGAATCGTCTCCGGGGCGCCAATTCTTCACAACGGCTTTACCTTGCGCAGCTTGCAGGCCACCTCGTAGCGCAGGGTGCTGTTGGGTGCGCAGCGCACCACTTCGCCGCGGCCCTGCATGGCGGGGATGGTGCGGTCGCTGCCGGGGCGGAGCTGGATGGCGATGGGGGTGCCGGGGAGGAGCATTTCGTCGCATTCCATGCGCAGGCCGGCGGCCGCGAAATCGACCAGGTGGGCGACCAGCCAGCGTTTATTGCCTGGCGTCTGGTAGAGTACGGCGCAGCGCGCCTGCAAGCGGGGAAAGAGCCGCTGATCCTGTTTGTCTCTACTGCTGGATTGTCCCATTGACCTGTCCGTTGGCGCGAAAGTCCCGCTGCCTGTGCATTATCGGCCGCGCGCGGATCGATTTGAATCGCCGCTGGCGGGGATATACTCTCGCCCTTTTTCTGCCTGGCGAATGCGGATCTCGTCGGGCCCCGGCATTTCAATGGATGCCCTGGCCGGCCCACTGTATAGAGGACTCGATACCATGTCGCGGATTCACATCGAACACAATGTCTCACCGGTCAAGTTGGACGCCCTGGCGGTGGACAGTTGGCCCCTGTGGAGCAAGGAGGTCTCCCGCTTCGACTGGCACTATGAGCGGGACGAGATCTGCTACGTCCTCGAGGGTGAGGCCATCGTCACGGCGGAGGA
>JANTGX010000025.1 GCA_024762755.1 Gammaproteobacteria bacterium | reverse complement strand
GCCAGGTGCAGGGCGGCGAACAGCAGGGCGAACACCAGCCACAGGCTAAGGCGGCGATGCATGTGCGGAGTTGTCGGCCACGATCCCATGGGCGGCATGATTACAGCCTTTGCCGACCGGGGCAACGCCCGCGCTGTCCGCCTTCCTCGCCCAGGGGTCGGCGCAAGCCCCGGCCCGACAGACGCCTGGGGAAACGCCGCGCGGCCGCGTATAATCCGTGGGCTTTGATCAGGCCGGCCACCCCATGCTGCTCTCGCGCAAGTACAACTTCCTCTTCGTGCACATCGCCAAGACCGGCGGCACCAGCGTGCGCGCCGCCCTCGAGGGCCTGCGCTGGCGCGATCCGGCCTATCTGCCGCAGTTCATCTGCAGCAAGTTGAGCCGCCTCAGCGGCCACCGCATCGGCGCCAAGTTCCCCCGCCATGCCAAGATCGTCGCCGCCAAGGAGATGCTGCCGGCGGAGTTCTTCGACGGCCTGTTCAAGTTCGCCTTCGTGCGCAATCCCTGGGATCTGCAGGTGAGCTCCTACCACCACATCCGCCGCGAACGGCCGCAGGTGATGGCGCACATCGAGGACTTCCCCCAGTTCATCCGCTGGAAACTGGACCCGGAACGGCCCTATCAGTACCACGTGGACACCTCCATCCAGTTGCAGTCGGACTACCTCATCGACCTGCACGGCGAGCTGCTCACCGATTTCATCGGCAAGTACGAAAACCTGCAGGGGGACTTCGACGAGGTGTGCCGGCGCATCGGCCTCGCGCCGCGCACCCTGCCGCACAAACGCCAGGCCAAGGGCCGCCAGGACTACCGCAGCTACTACGACGCCGATACCGCCGAGCGGGTGGCCGAGCATTTCAAGACCGACATCGACACCCTGGGCTACCGCTTCGATCCCGACTGAGGCGCAGTGCCCCACCAGCCCAAATGATCACGCCCCCAGTCAGCCCCGTGCTCAGGGCAGGCCCATCTCCACCAGCACCTTGCCACCGCGCACGCGCACCGATTTCAGACTCGCCTTGAGCATGCGCTGACGCAGGTCGTCGTCCTGCAGCCGGTAGACCACGATGAAGGGGAAGGCCTGGCGGGTGAGGCCACCGAGGAAGTCGCGCACCAGCGTGTTGTATTCCGGCTTCACGCGGGAGAGCCGGACCTGTCGCAGGCGCGGATCGCGCAGATAGAACTCACCAGTCTTGGCGCGATATTCCAGGGTGCCGTCGATGAGTCCCCGGCCCTGCCCCACGAGGGTCTTCTGCACCGAGAGGGCCACGCTCACCGCCAGGCCGATGCGATTGCTCTTGGCATTCAGGCGCACCTCGGGGCGGCTCAGGGTGACGCGGGAGAACAGCGTCTCCTGCACGATGGGGAAGTGTCCCTGCACGGCCTGCTGCAGTTCCTTGTCGCTCAGCTCGAGGGTGTAGGCCGCGGCATTGCCGCCGGCCAGCAGGGCGAGCAGCAGGGTGAGGATGCGCAAGATCGTGTCTCCTTTCATAGGTTCCTGCAGGCTTTCGCCGCCACCCCGACCCACGTGGGAGCGGACCCTTGGGCCGCGAAGGTTTTGAAGGCTGACATCGTTACCACGGCCCAAGGCTCCACTCCCACGGTAGAGACAACGGGCGTCGAAGGCTCAGCCCTCGAAGGCCTCGCACAATAGGTGCAGCATGAGGATATGCGCCTCCTGGATGCGCGCGGTGGCATCGGCGGGGACGATGAGGGGGTGGTCCACCAGCTCGGCCAGGGCACCGCCGTCGCGGCCGAGCAGGCCGACGCTGCGGATGCCGTGTTCGCGCGCGTGCAACACGGCGCGGATGACATTGGCGGAGTCCCCGGAGGTGCTGATGGCCAGCAGCAGGTCGCCGGGGCGGGCGAGGGAGGCCAGCTGACGGGCGAAGATGGCCTCGAAGCCGTAGTCGTTGCCGATGGAGGTGAGCGCCGAGCTGTCGGTGGTCAGGGCGATGGCGGGGAAGCCGGGACGGTCGACCTGATAGCGGCCGGTGAGCTCGGCGGCGAAGTGCTGGGCGTCCGAGGCCGAACCCCCATTGCCGCAGGCGAAGACGGAACCGCCCTCCTCGAAGGTGGCGGCCATGCGCCGGGCCACTTCCTCCAGCGCATCGCCGAGGCGCTCCACGGCATCGATGGCCTCGCGGTGCGCGCTCAGCGCACCGGCGACATCAATGGCCATGGCCGACGCTTTCACCTTCCTTCAGTTTGAACTCGGTGCCGCAATAGGGGCACTTGGCGTGACCCAGCTGGGCCACCGGCAGGTAGACGCGCGGATGCCAGAACCAGAGCATGTCGTCTTCCATGGGGCAGCGGGCCGGCAGGTCGGCGGCGCTCAGCTCCACCACCTTGGCGGTGGGGGTCTGCACGTGCTTGGCGATCTCGTTCATGCGGTTTCCTCCGGGTTCAGGGCGCGACCGGCGCCAGCCAGTCGTCGTGTTGGCCGTGGCGGCCGTGCACCACGTCGAAATAGAGTGTCTGCAGCTGGTGGGTGATGGGGCCGCGATCGCCGTTGCCGATGCTGCGTCCGTCCAGTTCGCGAATGGGCGTCACTTCGGCGGCGGTGCCGGTGAAGAAGGCCTCGTCGGCGACGTAGATCTCGTCACGGGTGATGCGCTTCTCCACCACCCGCAGGCCCAACTCGTCGGCCAGCACCATGATGGTGTCGCGGGTGATGCCCTCCAGGGCCGAGGTCAGCTCCGGGGTATACAAGACACCATCGCGCACGATGAAGATGTTCTCGCCACTGCCCTCGGCGACGAAGCCCTCCACGTCGAGCAGCAGGGCCTCGTCGTAGCCGTCGCGCACCGCCTCCTGCAGGGCCATGATCGAGTTGATGTAGTTGCCATTGGACTTGGCCTTGCACATGGTCACGTTGACGTGGTGACGGGTGAAGGACGAGGTACGGATACGGATCCCCTTCTCCATGCCCTCGGCGCCCAGGTAGGCGCCCCAGTCCCAGGCCGCCACCATGACGTGGCTCTTCAGGTTGTCGGCGCGCAGGCCCATGCCTTCGGAGCCATAGAACACCATGGGCCGCAGGTAGGCACTCTCGAGGCCGTTCTCGTGCACCGCCGCCAGCTGGGCCTGGTTGAGGGTCTCCTTGTCGAAGGGCATGGGCATGTCGAGGATCTTCGCCGAGCGGAATAGGCGGTCGGTGTGCGCCTGTAGACGGAAGATGGCGGTGCCATGGCGCTCCGTGCGATAGGCGCGCACGCCCTCGAAGACCCCCATGCCATAGTGCAAAGTATGGGTGAGCACGTGCACCTTGGCCTCGCGCCAGGGCACCATTTCTCCATCCAGCCAGATGAGACCGTCACGGTCGTCCATCGACATAAGCCTGTTACTCCTCTTGCTCGGGTTCGATCGGTTGTTCGAGGTACTGGTGCCACAGGCGACTCACTGCGGCCCTGGCCTCGGCGAAGCGCTGCGCGGTGACACGCGCCGGCCTATCCTGCAGGGCCAGGCGGTGCACCTCGGCACGGTAACTGCGGTAGGCCTCGGCCAGGGTCTCGGCCACTTCGGCGGGGACGAAGCCGTGTTCGGCCAGGCCGGCGAGGAGGCGGATGTTGTCGGTGAAACGGATCAGATCCGCCGCCTCATGGGCCCAGCGCAGGACCCAGAATTGAACCATAAATTCGATATCGGCGATACCGCCGCGATCCTGTTTGAGGTCGAATTCGTCTTCTCCTGCCTGCACCAACTCGCTACGCATGCGTTCGCGCATCTCACGCACCTCGCGCTGCAGCTGACGCGGGTCGCGCCGCCGGCAGAGCACCGCACGCCGCGCCGCGGCGAAGCCCTCGGCCAGCCGCGGGTCGCCGGCCACCGGCCGCGCGCGCACCAGGGCCTGGTGCTCCCAGGTCCAGGCCTGCTCGCGCTGATAGGCGGTGAAGGCCGACAGGCCGACCACCAACAGGCCGGAGGCGCCGCTGGGTCGCAGGCGCAGGTCCACCTCATAGAGTTGGCCGGCAGGGGTGAGGGCGGTGAGCAGGTGGATGATGCGCTGACCGAGACGGGCATAGAACACCGTGTCGGCCACCACCTTGGGACCATGGGTGGCGGCATTGACCGCGCAGTCGGCGTGCAGGAAGACCAGATCGAGGTCGGAGCCGTAGCCCAGCTCGCGCCCGCCCAGCTTGCCGTAGGCGACGAGGGCGAAGCCCTTCTCCCCCGCCGGTGCCGAGGCCGGCCGGCCATGGCGCCGGCTGAGGTCACGCCAGGCGATCTCCAGCACCGCGTCGAGGATCACCTCGGCGATGTCGCACAGGTGATCGCTCACCTCCATCAACGGCACCGCCTGCATGACGTCGGCGGCGGCCACGCGCAGTACCGCCGCCTGCTTGAAGTGGCGCAGGGCGTCCATGAGCTGTTCCAGATCGTCCGCCGCCACCGCGGCGAGGCGCTGATGCAGCTCGTCGGCCAGGGCCTCGCGCGGCGCCGGGGTATACAGGCTGCGTGGGTCGAGCAGTTCGTCGAGCAGCAGGGGATGGCGTACCAGCTGGTCGGCGATCCACGGGCTGGCTGCGCACAACCGCACCAGTTGCGAGAGGGCCAGGGGATTCTCCACCAGCAGGGCCAGATAGGCGCTGCGCCGGGCGACGGCCTCGAGCAGGGTGAGCAGCCGGGGCAGCGCGGTGTCCGCTTCGTCGCTGCCGCCGATGGCGGCCAGCAACAGGGGCATGAGTTGGTCGAGGCGTTCGCGGCCCTCGGCCGGCAGGGCCTGGTAACGCCGGCTCTCGCGCAGGGCCTCCAGCCGGGCGAGCGCCGCGTCGGCCTGGGCGAAGCCGATCTGGCGCAGCGTGGCCAGGGCCTCTTCCGTGTCCAGCCGCCCCTGCCATAGGGCCTCCAGACGCACGTCGCCGCCGTCGGTCTGTGGCGCCTCGAAGACCTGCTCGAAGTGGCTCTGCACCCGCGCCCGGTGGGTCTCCAGCACGTCGGCGAAGCTCGCCCAGCCGTCGTAGCCCATGGCGAAGGCCAGGCGCAGGCGGCCGGTGTCGTCCTGCGGCAGGGCGTGGGTCTGCTGGTCGCGGAATTCCTGCAGGCGGTGTTCGGTGTTGCGCAGGAAGGTGTAGGCGTCGAGCAACTGCTCCACCACGTAGCGCGGTAGATGGTCGTGTTCGCCCAGCCAGCGCAGCACGCGCTGGATCTCGCGCATCCGCAGAGCGGGCTCGCGGCCACCGCGGATGAGCTGGAAGGCCTGGCCGATGAATTCGATCTCGCGGATGCCGCCGGCGCCCAGCTTGATATTGTCCGCCAACCCCTTGCGCCGCACCTCGGCGGCCACCATGGCCTTCATCTCGCGCAGCGCGGCGAAGGTGCCGTAGTCGAGATATCGCCGGTAGACGAAGGGTTGCAGCAGGCCCATGAGGCGCTCGCCGTCGTCCAGGCGGCCGGCCACGGGGCGCGCCTTGATCAGGGCATAACGCTCCCAATCGCGACCATGCACCTGATAGTAGTTCTCCATGGCGGCGAAGCTGAGGGCCAGGGCGCCGCTGTCGCCGAAGGGGCGCAGGCGCATGTCGACGCGGAAGACGAAGCCGTCGGCGGTGTTGTCGTCGAGGGCCTGGATCAGGCTGCGGCCGAGACGGGTGAAGTATTCCTCGTTGCTCAGGCGGCGCCGCCCGCCCTCGGTGTGGCCGGCCTCGGGGTAGGCGAAGATGAGGTCGATGTCGGAGGAGAAATTGAGTTCGCGCGCGCCCAGCTTGCCCATGCCGAGCACCACCAGATGCTGAGCCGCACCGCTCTCGGCGCCCATGGGCGTGCCCCAGTCGGCCTGCGCCCACACGTGCAGGCGGTCGAGGGCGCCGCGGATACAGGCCTCGGCAAGGGCCGAGAGATCGCCCATGGTCTGCTCGAGATCGGCCAGGCCGGCAATGTCGCGCCAGGCGATGCGCACCATCTCCCGCCGGCGCAGGCGGCGCAGGGCGCGGCCCAGGGCTTCGGCGTCGCTGGCCTGATCGACGGCGGCCTGCACGCGGGCGGCGGCGGTGTCGGCGGCATAGGCCTGGTGCAGGTCGCCGCTTTCGAGGAGATCGAGGAGCAGGACGGGGTGCTGCTGGCACTGGCGGGCGACGAATTCACTGCCGGCCCACACGCGGCACAGTTCGTCGAGCAGGGTGGCATCGGCCTGCCAGTCTTCGGCGGCCACCCCCAGGGCCTCGAGCAGACCCTCCCAATGGCGGCGGACATCCGCCTGCAACGATTCCGGCAGGGCCGCCAAATGGGGGGCTATCTGGTTCGCCTTCACCGTCTACCGACTCCTTCAGAAATCACTGCCGCCTGACGATAGCTAGGGGACAGAATCGTTACCTGGGGCATTGCAATGGATATCACGGACTACCTGAAACTCATGGTGAAGTATGAGGCCTCCGACCTCTATTTCACAGTCGGCGCGCCGGTCAGCGCAAAGATCTTCGGCATTCTCAAGCCGCTGGAAAAGACCACCATGGCCGCCGGGCAGGTGAAGGCGCTGGCCTACAGCCTGATGAGCGAGGAACAGCGGGCCATGTTCGAGATCAAGCCGGAGATGAACCTGGCCCACTCCGCCCCGGGGCTGGGACGCTTCCGCGTCAACATCTTCAAGCAACGCAATCAGGCGGCCATGGTGATCCGCCACATCAAGACTCAGATCCCCTCCGCCGAGGCGCTGGGCCTGCCCACGGTGCTGAAGAAGATCATCATGCAGAAACGCGGCCTGGTGCTGTTCGTCGGCGGTACCGGCTCGGGCAAGTCCACCTCCCTGGCGGCGCTCATCGACTACCGCAATGCCAACACCGCGGGGCACATCATCACCATCGAAGACCCCATCGAATTCATCCACAATCACAAGAAGTCCATCGTCAACCAACGCGAGGTGGGCCTGGACACGGACAGCTACGAGGACGCCCTGGTCAACACCCTGCGTCAGGCCCCGGACGTGATCCTGATCGGCGAGATCCGTGACCGCGAGACCATGGAACACGCCATCGCCTTCGCCGAGACCGGCCACCTGGCCATCTCCACCCTGCATGCCAACAACGCCAACCAGGCGCTGGACCGCATCATCAACTTCTTTCCCGAAGAACGCCGCAACCAGCTGCTGATGGATCTGTCACTGAACGTGCGCGCCTTCGTCTCTCAGCGGCTGATCCCCACGGTGGACGGCAAACGCACCGTGGCGGTGGAGGTGATGCTGGGCACGCCATTGATCCAGGACCTGATCCTCAAGGGCGAGGTGCATGCCATCAAAGAGATCATGGAGAAGTCCACCAACCTGGGTATGCAGACCTTCGACCAGGCCCTGTTCGACCTCTACAAGGCGGGCAAGATCTCGCTGGAGGAGGCCCTGCGCAACGCCGACTCGCAGAACAACCTGCGCCTCAAGATCAGCCTCTCCGAAGGCAAGCCGCAGGTCGACTCCGGCCTCACGGTGGAGGACGAGGAACAAGAGGCACCGGGCATGATGGCCGGAAGCAAGCCACGCAGTGGCGAGCAGGGCATGAAGCTGGAACTCGAATAGGCCACGGGTCGGTGACCGGCAGGTAACGGGCGGGGCACCGGCGGCCGGCTCCGCACCATGCCGGGGAAGTCCGGGTAGGAAGGTCCGGGTAAAGAAGGTCAACGGTCGGAGCAGGAGATCGCGCCTTGCCCGCACCAGGCCTGCCTCGAGGCCGTCGAAAGGCGCGGGATGCCCCCATTACAGGCAAACGGACTCAAGCCCTCACCGCGCGCATGTCCGCCAGCCGAGGACGGCCACGACACGCCGCAGGATCATGCCTAGAAGAGTTCCTCCTCCACCGCTGGCGCATCGGCCGCCTTCCTGTCCCCCGTACTGCCGCGGACGTTCGTCTGCAGCTCCATGGGCTCCGGGAGATTCTCCGCGCGGAAGGTCTCGAAGATGGCCTTGGGATAACCGGCCGGGGCCAGCAGACCACTGTCGGGATCGATGCGTACCGTCACCAGCCCCGGCGGCCGTTCCAGTGGCCGTGCCGGCAGGCCCCGCAGGGCCACGCGCATGAAGTCGATCCACATGGGCAGGGCGGCACGGCCGCCGGTCTCCCGCTCACCCAGGGGCTGCGGCCGGTCGAAGCCGACCCAGGCGGTGGCTACCAGGTCCGAGGTGTAGCCGGTGAACCAGGCATCGTGCTGGTCATTGGTGGTGCCGGTCTTGCCGGCCAGATCGGGGCGCTTGAGCACCCTCGCGCGGCGTCCGGTACCGCGCTGGATGACGTCGCGCATCATGCTGCGCATGAGATAGGCGTTCTGCGGCGTGATCACCCGCGGCGCCACCTTGATCGGCAACATCTCCTCGCGTGTCGGCGGACCGGCGAAGGCCTCGCTCGCCGGCTCCGGCGCGACATCCTCTTCGCAACGGGGACAGACCGTGGCCGGCTGGGCCTCGAAGAGCACCGTCTCCTCACCCTGCTCGATGCGCTGCAGGAGGTAGGGGTCGATGCGGTGGCCGTTGTTGGCAAACACCGAATAGCCCCTGGCGATCTCCAGGGGCGTCACCGCGCCGCTGCCCAGCGCCAGGGAGAGGTCGTGCGGCAGCCGACGCTTGTCGAAGCCGAAGCGGCTGACGTAGTCGAGGGCGAAGGGGATGCCGATGGCGCGCAGCAGGCGGATGGAGACCAGATTGCGCGATTTCACCAGGGCCTCGCGCAGGCGGGTGGGACCGAACACCCGGCCGCTGTAGTTCTCCGGCCGCCAGGTGGCCTCTAGACCTTCGTCCTCGAACACCACCGGCGCATCGTTGATGAGGCTGGCGGGGGTGAAGCCCTTGGCCAGGGCGGCGGAATAGATGAAGGGCTTGAAGTTTGAACCGGGCTGGCGCTCGGCCTGGGTGATGCGATTGAACTTGCTGGCGCGGAAGTCGAACCCGCCCACCAGGGCGCGGATGGCACCGTCAGCGGGCGACAGGGACACCAGCGCCCCCTCCACCTGCGGCACCTGCGCCAATCGCCAATGGCCCGGCGCGTCCTCATCGATATACACCACATCGCCACGCGCGAGGATATCCGCGGCGGCCGTGGGTGGCGGACCGGTACGCCCGCCGGCCTGGGCCGGCGCCGCCCAGGCGAGGCCATCCCAGTCCAGACTCAGCGCCCCACGGCGGGGCTCGTAGACCGTCGCCGAGCGATCCGTCACCGCCAGCACCAGCGCCGGCAACAGGCCGTTGACCTCCCCACGCCCCTTCAGTGCCGCCTGCCACTCGGTCTCACCGGCATCCTCGCCCAGGGCCACACGGGCCAAGGGTCCGCGAAAACCATGACGGGCATCGTAGGCGAGCAAGGCACGACGTTGCGCGGCATTGGCCGCCGTCTGCATCTCGGCATCGATGGTGGTGTAGGCCCGGTAACCCTCGCTGTAGGCGGCGTCACCGAAACGCTCGACCATCTCGCTGCGCACCATCTCTGCCGCGTACGGGGCCTCCACTTCACGTGAGAGGCCGTGCAGTCGGGCATCGTCGGGGGTGGCCATGGCCGCCCGGTATTCCGCTTCGTCGATGAAGCCCAACTCGCGCATCCGTCCCAGCACATAAGCGCGGCGGCTGAGTGCACGGCTGGGATTGATGATGGGATTGTAGGCCGAGGGTGCCTTGGGCAGGCCGGCGATCATGGCGATCTGTGCAGTGCTCAGGGACGCCACCGGCAGACCATAGTAGACCTGCGCCGCCGCCGCCACGCCGTAGGCCCGGTGACCGAAATAGATCTTATTGAGATAGAGGGTGAGGATGTCTTCCTTGCTCAGGGCCTTCTCGATCTTCAGCGCCAGCAGGATCTCGTTGAGCTTGCGCAGATAGGTCTTCTCCCGGCTGAGGAAGAAGTTGCGTGCCACCTGCATGGTGATGGTACTGCCACCCTGGCCCTTCTCGCCGGTGCGCAGCAGGTAGGCGGCGGCACGCAGCAGGCCGCGATAGTCCACGCCGGGGTGCTCGAAGAAGCGGTCGTCTTCGGCGGCCAACACGGCCTGCACCAGGCGTGGGGGGATCTCGTCGTAACTCAGGGGAGCCCGCCGCTTCTCGCCGAACTCGGCGATCAGCTTCTGCTCGCGGCTATAGACCCGTAGCGGCACCTGAAACTGGACCTCTTTCAAACTATCGATAGACGGCAGGGCGGGAATCACGACAAAATAGACGGCCAGCGCGCCGAGCAGGGCCGCCGCCGTCAGCAACCCGCCCAGGATGAGAAAAATTCGTTTCATGAAGGCCTAGAGTAGCGGGTCAGATGGAGGGTTCTGTGAAGGGGTTCATACAGTTAGACATCGACAGAGTATAAAACCTCTAATAAGATCGGCCCAATGATATTTGGTTCCCATTGCAGTTTTTGCTCTATCGTAAAGTTTGTCGTATAACTACCGATAATTTGCTTACCTGCATGAAACGACAGGAAGGACAACGTGCGGTTAGCATCTCTACTGACAAGAAAATCCCCCCCTATCCTCGGCCTGGATATCAGCTCCACCTCGGTCAAACTGCTGGAATTGAGCCGGCAGGGTGAAGGTTATCGCGTCGAGGCCTATGCCGCCGAGCCGCTGCCGCCCAACTCCGTGGTGGAAAAGAACATCACCGACGTCGAGGCCGTCGGCGAGGCCGTACGGCGCGCCGTCAAACGCTCCGGCAGCCGGGCCAAGAACGCCGCCGTCGCAGTGGCGGGCTCCTCGGTCATCACCAAGGTCATCACCATGCCGGCCTCGCTCTCGGAAGAAGAGATCGAGAGCCAGATCGAGCTGGAGGCCGACCAGTACATCCCCTACTCCCTGGAGGAGGTCAACCTCGACTTCGAGGTCCTCGGCGCCTCCGACGACAACCCGGACACCCTCGACATCCTGCTCGCCGCCTCGCGCAGCGAGAACGTGGATTCACGCGTCGCTGCGGTGGAACTGGGCGGCCTCACCGCCAAGGTGGTGGACATCGAGGCCTACGCCCTGGAGAACGCCTTTGGCCTGATCGCGCCGCAGATCCCCGGCGGCACCCAGGACAAGACCATCGCCGTGATCGACATCGGCGCCACCATGACCACCCTCAGCGTGCTGCACGACGAGAAGATCATCTACACCCGCGACCAGGTGTTCGGTGGCAAGCAGTTGACCGAAGAGATCCAGCGTCGATACGGCCTCTCCTACGAAGAGGCCGGCATGGCCAAGCGCCAGGGTGGTCTGCCCGACAACTATATTCCCGAGGTCCTCGACCCCTTCAAGGATGCCATGGCACAACAGGTCAGCCGCTCATTGCAGTTCTTTTTCTCCTCCAGCCACCACAGCTCGGTTAGTCATATCGTCCTCGCCGGCGGCAGTGCCTCCATCCCCGGCGTGGACGAACTCATCGAGGATCGCATCGGCACCAGCACGTCCATCGCCAATCCCTTCACCAACATGGCACTGGCGTCGCGCATCAAGGCCCAGGCCCTGAGCAACGATGCCCCCGCCCTGATGATTGCATGCGGTCTCGCCTTGAGGAGTTTCGACTAATGCCGCATATCAACCTACTCCCCTGGCGCGAGGAACAGCGCCGTGAACGTCAGCGCACGTTCATCAATATCGCCGTCGGCGCCGCCGTCGTCACCGTGGGTATCGTGATCCTCGCGCACATCAACATCAATGCCATGATCCAAGGCCAGGAGAGCCGTAACAGCTTCCTGCAAGACCAGATCACGCGCGTGGACGAGGAGATCAAGGAGATCGAGAGCCTGGAGAAAGAAAAAGAGGCTCTACTGGCCCGCATGAAGATCATCCAGGAACTGCAGAGCAGCCGCTCCGAGGTGGTGCATCTGTTCGATGAGATCGCTCGCGCCATTCCGCAGCAGGTCTACCTGCTCGAACTGAGTCGCAAGGGTCGTCAGGTCAGCCTGGAGGGCGTGGCCGACTCCAACGACGACGTCTCTGCCTTCATGCGCAACCTCAATGCCTCGGCCTGGTTCACCAATCCGCGCCTACTGGTCATCGAAACCGGCAAGACCCAATATCCCGACGACAGCTGGTTCCAGTTGCAGGTCACCATGACCGACGGCAAGGTCGAGGGAGGCGAGGCAAAACCATGAACCTCAACATCGACATCAACAATCTCGACTTCAACAACATCGGCAGCTGGCCCGTAGCCGGGCGGGCGGTGGTCATAGGCCTACTGTGCATCGCCATCCTGGTGCTCGGCTACTACCTCGACCTGAGCGATCAGCTGGATACCCTGAAACGGGCCGAGGCCAAAGAGCTGACCCTCAAGCAGGCCTTCGAGACGAAACAGGCCAAGGCCGCCAACCTCGACGCCTACCGGGCACAGATGGAGGAGATGAAACGCACCTTCGGCGCCCTGCTGCAGCAGCTGCCGGGCAAGACCGAGGTCGCCGAACTGCTGGTCGACGTCTCCCACGTGGGCATCCAGAGCGGGCTCGAATTCGAGCTGTTCAAACCCTTGGCGGAGAAACCCAAGGACTTCTACGCCGAACTGCCCATCGAGCTGCGCGTACTCGGGCGGTATCACGAGTTTGGCAACTTCGCCAGCGGTATCGCGGCCCTGCCACGCATCGTCACGTTGCATGACCTGACCATCAGCACCAACAAGAAGAAGGAAAACAGCAACAACGAGCTGACCATGTCGGCAACAGCGAAGACCTATCGCTATCTCGACGAAGACGAGAAGAGCGATGCCAAACAGAAACAGCGCAAAAAACGGAGGGGCCGGAAATGAGTCGATACAGACGCCCCGATCGGCAGCGGCCGAGCGTCAAGGGAGCCCGCCAGGCCGCTTGGTGTATACTCCTCGGCCTCACCCTGGCAGGCTGCGCGGAGCAAAGCATGGATGACCTGCAGGCCTATGTGCAGGAGGTCAAGGCCCGGCAAAAGGGCCACATAGCCCCCCTGCCCAAGCCGCAAGAATACGAAAAATTCACCTACAACAGTGGCTCGCTACGCGATCCCTTCGAACCACCTGAGGACACGCGAGCCCAGGTGGCACGCAGCAACAGCGGCCTGCAGCCGGACCTCAATCGTGAACGAGAGCCGCTCGAGCACTACGCGCTCGGCAGCCTGCGCATGGTCGGTTCCATCGAGAAGGATGGCAAACGCTGGGCCCTGATCATGACCCCGGACGGCACCCTGCATCGCGCCACCTACGGCTATCACGTCGGCCAGGACAACGGCAAAATCGTGCGCATCACCGAAACCGAGGTCGAGCTCAAGGAAATCGTGCCCGACGGCCTGGGCGGCTGGATTGAAAGACGCACCACCCTGAGCGCCAACGGGTGACGCCAATGAGGAACTCAATGATGGCCACAACCAAGAACAACACCAACATCGGGGCAAGATGCCAAATGTCACAACCGCTGCGGAATAAATGGATGAAACGACTACTCACCGGTATTACTCTCGCGGGCATTGCCCTGTTCGGCCAAGTCGAGGCCATGGCCGCCGCCAGCCTGGATTTCATCGACTTCAAGAAACTCGACAACGATCGCGTCGAGGTACGGCTGGCCCTTTCCGAGGCGCCGACCGAAGTCAATGACAGCTTCAGCCAATCGCCTCCCCGCGTGACCATCGACCTGCCTGGTGTGCGCAACAACCTGCCCTGGAATCTCCCCCTGCCCATCGAAGTGGGTGCCGCCAAGGACGTCAAGGCCGTCCAGGCCGGCGGCCAGACCCGGGTGATGATCAACCTCGACAAACCGGTCAACTACACCCTGCGCAAAGACGGCAAGAATATCTTCGTCACCCTCGACAACACCCCGGCCAAGGTCGAGAGCGAAAAGCCCAAGGCTGCCGAGCAGAAACCCCGCAACAAGAGTGCCGGCGGTCTCACCCAATTGAAGAATGTCAGCTTTACCTCTCTGCCGGGTGACAGCGTACAGATCCGCCTCGACTTCGATGGCCCTGCACCCAAACCCGGTAGCTTCACCATCGACAATCCCGCCCGCCTGGTGCTCGACTTCCCCAACACCACCAGCGCCCTCAAGTGGAAGAACAAGAACATCGGTATCGGTTTCGCCAAGAGCATGACGGCGGTCGAAGCGGGCAACCGCACTCGCGTCATTCTCAACCTGGTGCAGCTGATCCCCTTCGAGACCGAGGTATCCGGCAACAGCGTCATCGTCACCGTCGCCGGCAGCCGTACTGCCGCCGCAGGCACACCGGCCGCTCCCGCTGAAAAGGGACCCGCCACCGCGCTGCACCGCATCAAGAAGATCGACTTCCGCCGCGGCACCAAGGGTGAGGGCCGCATCATCGTCACCCTGTCGGACGCCAACGTGCCAGTCAGCACCGGCGAGACCGGGCGGCAGATCTTCGTCGAATTCGGTGAAACCAGCCTGCCGAAGAATCTCCAACAGCGCCTGGACGTCATCGACTTCGCCACCCCGGTGCAGTATATCGATGCCTCCCAGATGGATGGCCGCGCGCGACTGACCATCACCGCCACGGGCGACTACGAATACCTGGCCTATCACACCGGCAACCAGTACACCATCGAGGTGCGCGAGGTGCCCAAGGAGCAGGTCGCGAAGAAGAAGAAGAGTGAGTTCGGCTACACCGGCGAGAAGCTCTCCCTCAACTTCCAGGACATCGAAGTGCGCGCCGTGCTGCAGCTCATCGCCGACTTCACCGGCCTCAACATGGTGACCAGTGATTCGGTGCAGGGCAGCCTCACGCTGCGCCTGAAGAACGTCCCTTGGGACCAGGCCCTGGACATCATTCTCAAGACCAAGGGCCTGGCCATGCGCAAGGCCGGCAATGTCATCCTGATCGCCCCAGCCCAGGAAATCGCCGCGCAGGAGCGCCTGGAACTCGAGGCCCAGAAACAGGTCGAGGAACTGGCCCCGCTGAAGACCGAGATCATCCAGGTCAACTACGCCAAGGCGGAGGACATCGCCAAGCTGCTGGCCTCCAAGGGCGGATTGCTTTCGGAGCGCGGTGAGGCCTCGGTCGACCAACGCACCAACACCCTGCTGATCTCCGAGACGGCCGAACGCCTCGAGTCCATCCGCAAGCTCATCACCACGCTGGACATTCCCGTGCGCCAGGTACTCATCGAGTCACGCATCGTCATCGCCGACGACAAGTTCGCCCGCGATCTGGGCGTGCGCTTCGGCGTCACCGATGTCAGCGAGCAGGGCGACAACCTGCTGTTCACCTCCGGCAGCACCAACGCCACCGACACCATGGCCTCGTCGGCCATGAGCAACCTGGCGAGCACCCCCAACAACCCGTATCCCATCTCCATCCCTACGGGCAGCGCCGGCATCGATCAGCGGATGAACGTGAACTTCCCCATCACCACCAACAACGCTGGCCGCATCGCCTTCTCCCTGCTGGGCGCTAACACCCTGCTCGACCTCGAGCTCTCCGCTCTGCAGACCGAGGGCCGTGGCGAGGTGGTGTCCAATCCCCGCGTCATCACCTCCAACCAGCAAGAGGCGCTGATCGAACAGGGTACCCAGATCCCCTACCAGCAGGCCTCTTCTAGCGGCGCCACCAACGTCTCCTTCAAGAAGGCCGTGCTGAGCCTGCGTGCCACACCGCAGATCACCCCCGACGACCGCATCATCCTCGACCTCAAGGTCAACAAGGACAGTGTCGGTGCCATCTTTGCCGGCGTGCCCAGCATCGACACCAAGCAGGTCGAGACCCAGGTCCTCATGGACAATGGCGAGACGGTGGTCCTCGGCGGCGTCTACGAGACCTCGACCCGCGACGAAAAGGACGGCGTGCCCCTGCTCAGCGACCTCCCCTTCGTCGGCGCCCTGTTCCGCACCTCGCGTGCCCGCAACTCCAAGAACGAGTTGCTGATCTTCGTCACGCCGAAGATCCTCAAAGAGGACTTCGCCAAGGCCGCCGAGTAATCCTCTCTCTGGCACTACCCGCACAGGGGGCGACGCACCAGCGTC
>JANTGX010000024.1 GCA_024762755.1 Gammaproteobacteria bacterium | reverse complement strand
GTACCCACCTCCAGCACCCGTTGCAGGCTGCCGCCGGCCAGCAGGACCTCGGTCATGCGCGCGACGATGTAGGGCTGGGAGATGGTCTGGCCGAAACCGATAGGCAGGGCGGTGTCTTCATAGGCGCGGCTGGCGAGGGCCTCGTCGACGAACAAGTGGCGCGGGGTGCTGCGCATCACCTCCAGCACCCGCGCATCGCCGATGCCCTCGTCGGCCAGACGGCGGGCGAGGCGATCACGGGTGCGCTGAGAGGTCATACCGATACCGCTGTGGTCCTGCCTCACATCCCCTCCAGCCAGCTCGCCACCTGGTCCAGGGCCCGGTAGCGGGTGAGATCCACGTGCAACGGCGTGAGCGAGACACGCCCGTTGCGCACGGCGAAGAAATCCGTGCCGGGGCCGGCGTCCTGCTCCGCCCCCACAGGCCCCACCCAATAGATGTCCCGACCGCGCGGATCCTGCATCTTCACCACCGGCTCCGACTTGTGCCGCCGCCCCAGACGGGTGGCCTCGAATCCCTCCACCGCCTCCCAGGGGATGTCCGGCACGTTGACGTTGAGGATGGTATCGGCCGGCAACGGATCGTCACGCAGTCGCTGCATCAGTCTGAGCACCGCCTGCCCGGCGGTGGCGTAGTGGCGCAGCTCGTCCCCCACCAGGGAGACCGCGATGGCCGGCAGACCGAGAAAGCGCCCCTCCATGGCCGCCGCCACGGTACCGGAATAGATCACGTCGTCGCCCATGTTGGAACCGGCATTGATGCCGGCCACCACCATGTCCGGCTCCTCCTTCAGTAGACCGGTGATGGCCAGGTGGACGCAGTCCGTCGGCGTGCCGTCGACGGCGACGAAGCCGTTGTCCATCTGGCGCGCACGGATGGGGTTCTCCAGGGTCAGGGAATGGCTCGCCGCGCTGCGGTTGCGATCGGGAGCGACGACGTCGATCTCGGCGATCCCCGCCAGGGCCTCGGCCAGGCAGACCAGGCCGGGCGCCTGGTAACCATCGTCGTTGCTCAGTAAGATTCTCATAGGCGGCCATTATATCCACAACTTCCGGGCAAACCCGCCCCTGAGGGCCCACCGATCCGGGCGGATGTCGCGGGCGGGCGGGAGAGCGGCCGATCGCCCCCTTGTTCGACAGGCAGACCGTGAACCACGAGCCCCCCAGCGACGACGAAGACGATGACGCCCTGTTCCGTCGCCAGATGGCCGGCGTGACACCGCTGAAGACACCGCCGCGCGTCGCCCCCGCCACGCCCCGCCGCGCCCCCCGTCCGCGTCATCCCGAGCACCGCGAGGCGACCTCGCCCCACGCCTTCGTCGAGCGCCCGCAGGCCCAGCCGGTGGGCACCGAAGAACGCTTGTTCCATCACCGTGGCGGCCTGCAGGACCGCCTGCTGCGCCAGTTCAAGCGCGGCGACCTGCGCCCGGCCGCACGCCTCGACCTGCACGGACACACCATCGACGCCGCCGGCCATGCCCTGGCGGAGTTTCTGCGCAGCGCCGGCCAACAGGGCTGGCGCTGCGTGTTGATCGTGCACGGCAAGGGCCATCGCTCGGCGCAGGGCCAGCCGGCCCTCAAATCGCAGCTCAACCACTGGCTGCGCGAGGACCCCGGCGTCCTCGCCTTCACCAGCGCCCGCGCCGACGACGGCGGTACCGGGGCCCTCTACGTGCTGCTGCGCCGGCGGCGTTGAAGCGGCCCGCCAACGATCTGGGCTACCCCGGCGGAAGACCACGCCTGGCCAGGCCCAAGCGGCGCGGGCAGGGCCGACGACCACCGGCACACCCGCCCGACACAACGCCACCTAGTGGTCCATGCGGATAGTTATGTCACTGTTCGCTGCGTGAGAAGGTGCATTTCTGTGTTGGCAAGACTCGAAATGGTGCCCCCATTCCAGCGTTTTACCGCCTTGCTCTACCCCTTCTCACTGTGCTCCTTAGCCACAGAATTTCCCGCATAGACCACTAGGCCGCGGGCGACGGCTCGGTGACCAACTCACGCAGCACCGCCGTGGCATAACAGCCCGCCGGCAGGCTGAACCTCAACTGCAAATCCCGCCCGCCAGGCAGCCAGTCCCACTGCAGGTCATCTATCGCCAGACGCAGGGCACGGCGTTCCTGTTTCAGGCCGGCCTCCTCCAACCCCTGGCGAAACGCCTCGAAGGGCGCCAGGGCCGAGACCTCCACGCGTTCGGCCACCCCCTGGGAGGGCAGTCCCCCCCGCCCCCAGAGCGGCCCGCTGGGCAGCACGTCGCCGCTCGCCAGCCGCTCGGCGATCTCCTCGTCGAGGGACTCGGCGATGAAGAAGCTGCGACTGCCGGCCAGCTGCAGGGCCTCGCCGGGCAGGGCCTGGCGCCAGTTCTGCGCACGCACGCGCTCGGCCAGCACGGTATTGAAGAGAAAGGCGCGGGCGGCGGAGAGATACAGGCCGCGGCGGTGGCGATCCTTGACCCGACGCCCATCGAACATGGCCGCGGCGGCACTCAGATTGCCGCCATCGCGGCCAAAGCGCTGTTCACCGAAATAGTTGGGCACGCCCTCGGCCGCTACCCGGGCCAGTCGCTGCTCGAGGGCCGACCGCTCCCCCTCCACTGCGCGCAGGACCAGGGTGAATCGATTGCCGCGCAGGCCACCGCGCTGCAGTTTGCGTCGACTCCGGGCCTGGCTCAGCAGCTCGAGGTCGTCGCCGAGCAGGGGCGACCAGTCCGGATCCGCCTGGCCGGGCAGCCAGACGCTGAACCACTGGGTGGTCACGGCCACGCGGTCTTTCAGGCCGCAGTAGGCCACGTCACGCGCGCGCACCCCGGCCTGCCGCGCCAGGGCGCGGGCCACCTCCTCGGTATTGCGGTTGCGCTTGCGGATGTGCAGCAGCAGGTGCTCACCCTCGCCCTCGGCCGCACCCTCGCGCAGCTCGTCGACGCGGAAATCCTCGGCACTGGCACGCACCCGCGCCGTGGCCTCGGGGGTACCCAGGGCGCGGGGCCAGTCGACCAGGCGGGGGGGCGGTGGAGCAGCGATATCGTTCAAAAGAGATCCTCACGATCCCGCGTGGCGCGAGGCCCGCGGTGGGTTTTTCTGCAAGTGGTATGCAATACGGAGATCACAGTGACGTGGGGGAGGCTGGGTTCTCAAGCCGAGCTCTCTGTATCCTGTGCGTCGACTTTTCTTTGCCGGGAAAGCATCACGCCACCCTCGGCCTAGGTCACCAACAGACACACAGCATGCGCGGCGACACCCTCGCCGCGGCCACAGAAGCCCAGCCCTTCGGTGGTGGTGGCCTTGACGTTGACCTGGGCGACGGTCACGCCGAGATCGGCGGCCAGGTTAGTACGCATGGTATCGAAGTGCGGCGCCAGCTTCGGCGCCTGGGCGACCAGGGTGAGGTCCACGTTGCCAATGCCGTAGCCCTGCCCCTGCAGCTGTCCGACCACTCGACGCAGCAGGATGCGGCTGTCGATGTCTTCGAATTCGCGGCTGGTATCGGGGAAATGGCGGCCGATGTCGCCCAGCCCGGCGGCGCCCAGCAGGGCATCGCAAAGGGCGTGGATGGCCACGTCGCCATCGGAATGGGCGACGAAGCCGTGGCTGAACGGGATACGCACGCCGCCCAACATCACGTGATCTCCCTCGCCGAAGCGGTGCACGTCGAAGCCGTGGCCGACCCTCATCGTTTGTCCTTCTGCTGATAGACCTTACGCCGGAACAGGTCCGTACGCCGGCTCACCAGGCGGTCGAGGAACAGCATGCCGTCCAGGTGATCGGCCTCGTGCTGTACGGCACGGGCCTCGTAGCCTTCGCAGGCGTATTCGTGCAGTTCGCCGAATTCGTCGTGGGCCGTGAAGCGGACCTTCTCCGCGCGGATGACGTTGCCCGTGTAGTCCGGCACCGACATACAGCCCTCGCGTCCCATGGCCATGCCCTCCCACTCGGTGATCTCCGGGTTGATCAACACCAGGCGGCCGCTGTTGCTGGAGCCGGCGGGCAACTTGCGCATGCCGGAGACGTCGACGATGACGATACGCTCGAAACGCCCCACCTGCGGCGCGGCGATGCCGACACCGCCGGGGCCGGCGCGCATGGTCTCCTCCAGATCGGCGACGAAGTCGCGCAGCGCATCGTCGAAGGCCTGCACCGGCTGGGAGGCCTCTTTCAGGCGTGGATCCGGGTATTTGATGATCTCCAATATGGCCACGTCAGCCCACCATGGTCTCGATGGGTGTGAGCTGGGCATCCACCCCCTCGCCCTTGACGATCTCCAGTGCCGAGGCCAGCGCCGGAATGCCCTGCAGGGCGCGGCCTTCGAGGTGCAGGATGTAGATGGGGGCCTCTTCGCTGCCGCCGATGTCGGAGATGAGGTCGAGGATGTCCAGCCCGGCGTCGGCCAGGGCGCCGGTGACGTGGGCGACGATGCCAGGGCGGTCGGCGCCGTAGACGGTGATGCGCACGTCGGGCTCCACCGCCTGCTGCCGGCCGCCCTCCACCCGGTCCACGTGCAGCTTGAGACCGAGGGAATCGGCCTCCCCCGCCACCAGCTGTTCCAGGGCCTTCGCCGTGCCCGCGTACTGCACCATCATCATGACGGTGAAGTTGCCGCCGAGGCGCATCATGGAGGTCTCGCCCAGATGGCATCCGCCCTCGTAGAGGGCGCGGGTGATGCGGGCGACGATGCCCGGGCGATCGCGGCCGACCAGGGTCAGCATGTACCAATGTTCACTCATGGAACTCTCCTCTTGTGGGTGGGCATGGCGGCTGGCGCGGCCCGCCGTGGCTCGGAATGGGTAGTCGGAAACACGCCCTCGCCGCTATTGCATCGCTGCACGAAGCACCTCAGTGCAGGGTCGAATGGGTCACATAGATGAGCAGCACACCGGCGCCGATGAGGGCCAGTTGTTCGAGGGTGGCGCGCGCCTCGGCACGCTTGTGCAGGCCGGGGATCAGGTCGGCCACGGCGATATAGATGAAACTGGCCGCGGCCACGGCGAGCACGTAGGGCAGTATCCATTGCATACCACCCAGGCTCCAATAGGCCAGCAATGCGCCGACGATGGTGGTCAGGCTCGACAGCACGTTGAACAACAGCGCCTTGCTGCGCGAAAAACCACTGTGCAGCAAGACCACGAAATCGCCCACCTCCTGAGGGATCTCGTGCGCGGCGATGGCCAGGGCGGTGACGATGCCGAGGTGGATGTCGGTGAGGAAGGCGGCGGCGATGAGCACGCCGTCGACGAAGTTGTGCAGACCGTCACCGATGAGGATCATCCAACCCGCCGCGGCCTTGCCATGCTCGTGGACCTGCGCCTCGCTGCCGTGGGCCTCGCACTCGTCGGCGTGGCAGTGACGCCAGAGCACCATCTTCTCCAGCAGAAAGAAGGTCAGCACGCCGAGCAGCACGGCGAGGAAGATCTCGTGGAAGTCCTCCACCCCCGGCGCCATCAGGGCGTGCGGCAGCAGGCCGAGGAAGGCGGCACCGAGCAGGGTGCCGATGGCGAAGCTGACCAGGTGCGGCACCAGGGAATGGCGCACGCTGGCGGGCAGCAACAGGAAGCTGGCCGCTACCAGGACACTGAGCACGCCGCCGAGTAGACTGAAGAGCAGGATCCAGGAGAGCAGCGACATGGGGAAAGGTCCTCGTGGGTGGGCGGACAGTTTACAGGCCGGCCCGCGCCTCCGCGAGGGCCGAGCACCGGCCGCCTCAGCTCGTCAGCCGCCCGAAGATACGGAAGCCGGCGACATAGGTGCCGATGGCGGAACCGAGGGTGCTGAGCAGGAACACCAGCAGGGTCCGCGTGACGCGGTTCTGCCACCAGCCCTTGAGATGGGTGGTGTCCTGGCGCAGGCGACTGAAGTCGTTCACCGTGGGCTTGCGGAAATAGACCTCAATGGCCGCCGTGACCATGCCCGCGCCGACGGTCGGATTGAGCGAGGTGAGCGGCGCGGCGAGAAAGGCGCCGACCACGGTCAGCGGATGGGCGCCGGCGATGAGTGCGCCGAGGGCCGACAGACCCCCATTGATGAGCACCCAGTCGGCCACCAGCTGCCAGCCCAGGTCGGGGCTGCGGGCGAAACCGATGGCAAAGCCCGCCAACACCGCGAGGACGATCAGCCAGGGTAGTCGCTTGAGCCAGCGGCCGCCCTCGGGGATGCGTTCCAGCTCGATGATCTCCTCGGCCGGCGGGCGCTCCGCTGGCGATTGCAGATAGCGCAGCATGCCCGCCAGGTGGCCGGCGCCGACCACGGCGAGGATGTGCTCATGGGGATGCTTGGCCACCTCTTCGCGCAGGCGTGCGGCCATGTAGCGGTCGCGCTCGTCGATCAGCGGCTTGAACAGGTCCTTCTCCTCCTCGGCGAACTGGGCAAAGGTGGATTCGAGGATGTCGCCCTCCTTGAGCCGCTCGATCTCCGCCTCGCTCACCTTCTCCTTGGCCAGCACACTGCCCAGCAGGCCGCTGACCAGATTCAGCCGCTGCCACCAGGGGACGTTGCGATAGACGCGCTTGAGGGTGGTGCCCACCTCGCGGTCGATGAGCAGTACCGGCAAGCCGGCCTCCTTGGCGTCCTCGATGGCCACCCGCATCTCGGCACCGGGCTGGATGCCCAACTGTTCCGCGGCACGCTGCTGGAAGGCGCCGAGGGCCAGGCTGGCGGCCACCATGGCCGCCTTGCCCTCGCGGATCACCTGGAACAGGTCCATGCGCGCCAGGGCATCGGGATCGACGATGGCGTTGTAGCGGCTGGGGCACAGCTCCACCGCCACCGCATCGTAGTCGCCCGTGGCGAGCAGCTCGCGCACCTTGTCCGCACTGCTGCGCGAGACGTGGGCGGTGCCCAGCAGGGTGACCCGGCTGTCGCCGATGCGCACCTCGGCCATGGGCTCCTGCTGGGCGCCCGACGTGGCGGCCTGCTGTCCCTCTATCTTGGCTGTCTCTTCGCTCACTGTCGGCCGGCCCCGGCTCACACGCGCGACATGAATTTGCCGCTACCGGTGTTGATCTTCAACACCTCACCGGTGGCGATGTATTCGGGCACCTGGACCTCGAGGCCGGTGCTCAGGGTGGCCGGCTTGGTGCGCCCGGTGGCCGTGGCGCCCTTCAGCGCCGGCGCGGTATCGACCACCTCGAGGTTCACCGACTGCGGCAACTCGATGCCGATCACCTGACCGTCCACCAGCAGGGCCTGCAGGCCCTCCAGGCCGTCGGTCAAATAACCCAGCTGCTCCTCCAGGGCATCGCGGTCGAGGGTGTACTGGCTGTAGTCCTCGACGTCCATGAAGGTGTAGGCGTCGCCCTCCTGAAAGAGGAACTGCACCTGCCGACGGAGAAAGTCCACGTCCTTGAGCATGTCCTCGCCCTTGAAGGTCTGCTCCAGCTTCTGCTTGGTCTGCACGTTGTTGAAACGCACCTTATAGAGGGTGTTGGCGCCACGCGAAGAGGGGCTCTTCACGTCGACGTTCTTCACCACATAGGGCGCATCGTTGATCTCGACGATGCTGCCGCGTTTCAGGTCGCTGGCCTTGGGCATGGGGGTTCTCTCCTTCTGACTAATGCGGAAATTTGCCGTACAGACGGCGATAGAGGCCATCGCGGCGGATCAGTTCCTCGTGCTCGCCCTCTTCGGCGATGCGCCCGCCGTCGAACACGTAGACGCGGTCGGCCTGGCGCACCGCACTCAGGCGATGGGCGACGATCAGGGTGGTGCGCCCGGCGAGGTATTCTCCCAGGGCCCGATGCAGCCGTGCCTCGGTCTCCGTGTCCAAGGCCGAGGTCGCCTCGTCGAGGATCACCACCTTGGGATCGTTGAGCACCATGCGGGCGATGGCCAGGCGCTGACGCTGGCCGCCGGACAGGCGCACCCCATGCTGGCCGACCACCGTGTCTAGCCCCTCGGGCAGGGCCGCCACCACCTCACGCAGCTGCGCCACCTCCAGCGCCCGCCACAGGGCGTCGTCGCTGAAGTCGCGGCCGAGGGTGAGGTTCATGCGCACGCTGTCGTTGAAGATGGCGGGATGCTGCAGCACGGTGGCCACGTTCTCGCGCACCACGTCGAGGCCGATCTCCGTCACCGGCACATCGTCGAAGCAGACCCGGCCGGACTGCGGAGCATACATGCCGAGGATCACCTGCACCAGGGTCGACTTGCCCCCGCCACTGGCCCCCACCAGGGCCACCTTCTCCCCCGGCGCGACGCGCAGGGTGACGTGGTCCAGCACCAGCGGGCCCGCCTCGCCCGCGTCCTCACCCCCACCCTCTCCCTCTCCCTCGGCCTCGGCGCGCGGATAGCGGAAGCTGACGTCCTCCACCGCCACGCCCACCGTGGGCTTGCCGGCGAAGGGGTTGCGCCGATGCGGATAGTGCGGCTCGAGGCGCAACCGGAGCAGGCCGTTGATGCGTTCCAGGGCGGCACGCGCGGCGTAGAACTTGTATTGGATACCCAGCAGGTCCTGCACCGGCGCCATCATGAACCAGAGGTAACCGAACACCGCCATCATCTCGCCGATGCTGAGGTTGGAGAACACCACCATCAGCATGGTCACGGCACGGAACAGGTCGAAGCCGAACAGGAACACGGCGTGGGACAGCCGCCCCGCGGCGTCGCTCTTCCAGGCATAGGCCGCGGAATGGTCGCGAATGGCCCGCGCGCGGCGCACCACTTGGTGGATGAAGAAGCCATCGCGGTTGCTGGCGCGCAGTTCGTGGATGGCGTCCAGGGTCTCGGTGAGGGCCTGCTGAAATACCTCGAAGGCGGCGTTCTCGCGTGTCTTCAGACGCTTCACCCGCTGCCCCAACTGCATGGTGAAGAGGATCACCATGGGATTGAGAAAAATGATGAACAGGGCCAGTTGCCAGTGCATCCACAAGAGGACGGCGCTGATGCCCACCAGGCTGAGGGCGGAGATCAGCGACTTGGCCAGGGAGTCGCCGATGAAGTCGTCGATGGCGTTGATATCGGTGACGAAGCGCGAGGCCACGGCGCCGCTGCCCAGGGTCTCGTATTCACTCAGGGAGACCCGCGGCAGACGCAGCAGCAGGCCACGGCGGATGCGGTAGGTGACCTCCTTGGCGATGCAGGTGAACTGGCGCACCTGCCACACCCCCATGCCCAGTGCCACCAGGCGCAATAGCACGGTCACCAGCAGTATGCTGACGATATACAGCACCGGCCCGTGCCAGGCGGCGGGGAACAGGGCATCCATGGCCGCCACCAGTGGGCCCGGCCGGTGCAGCAGGACCTCGTCCACCATCAACGGGAACAGCAGCGGCAGGGGCACGCTGGCCAGCACGGCGACGATGGCCACCAGGTGGGCCACCAGCAGACGCCGGGGATGGGCCAGGGCGATGTCGAGGATATAGCGCCAGTCGTAGCCGCCGCGCGGGATCTCCGCCTCGGCCACAGGGTGCCCGCTCGGCGACCCCTCAGCCGGCATGCGTCGCCCCCCGCCCAGGCTGCGCCCGGCACGTCACGCGGCCCACGCGCTCAACGCCCACGCAGGAACAACTTGTCCAGCTCGTCCATGCCCAGTTGCACCCACGTGGGGCGGCCGTGGTTGCACTGACCGCTGCGCTCGGTGCGCTCCATGTCGCGCAGCAGGGCGTTCATCTCGGGCAGCGTGAGCCGGCGGTTGGCCCGCACCGAGCCGTGACAGGCCAGGGTGCCGAGCAGGGCGTTGATGGCCTCGCGCACGCGTTCGCTGCTGCCGTAGGTGGCGAGGTCGGAGAGCACGTCGCGCAGCAGGCGCTCCACGTCGGCGTCTCGCAGCAGGGCCGGCACCTGTCGCACCACCAGGGTCTCCGGCCCCATGGCCTCGAGCTGCAGGCCGAGCTCGGCGAAGACCTCGGTACAGTCCATGGCCAGGCGCGCCTCGCTCTCACTGACGTGCACGCTCAAGGGCACCAGCAGCGGCTGGCTGCGGATACCCTCGCCGGCCAGGGCCGTCTTCATGCGCTCATAGGTGATGCGTTCGTGGGCCGCATGCATGTCCACCAAGACCAGGCCGCGGGCGTTCTCGGCCAGGACGTAGACCCCGTGCAGCTGGGCGATGGCGTAGCCCAGGGGCGGGATCTCGTCGTCGGCCGGCGTCTCGGGCAGGGGTGCGGGCGCAGCCTGCGGCAGGCCGGCGGCACCCCCGGCCAGCGCCGAATAACCGGCCAACTGCTCAGCCACGGCGCCCAAGGGCATGGGGGTCTGCCGACTGTATTGGGGGGCCGCGCCGCCGGCCACACGGGCCGGCGGCGGTGTCAGGGCCGCCTCATCGACATCCCCCGGCCGCACCTCGGCCAGGGCCTGATGCAGGCTGCGAAAGAGAAAGTCGTGCACCATGCGCCCCTCGCGGAATCGCACCTCGTGCTTGGTGGGATGCACGTTGACGTCGACCACCCGCGGGTCCACCGCGAGATACAGCACATAGGCAGGATGGCGGCCGTGGAAGAGGACGTCCTGATAGGCCTGGCGCACGGCGTGGGTCACCAGCTTGTCACGGATCATGCGGCCATTGACGTAGAAATACTGCAGATCGGCCTGCGCGCGGGAGAAGCTGGGCAGGGCCACCCAGCCCCACAGGCGCATGCCGGAGGCGGTGAAGTCCACCGGCAGGGCGTTATCGACGAAGGCCGGCCCCACCACCTGCGCCACCCGCCGGCGCTGCTCCGCCTCCCCCGCCGCCGGACGCAGCTTGAACAGGGTGCGTTGGTTGTGACGCAGGCTGAAGCCGACATCGAAGCGACTCAGGGCGATGCGCTTGACCACCGTCTCGAGGTGCGCGAACTCGGTCTTTTCCGTACGCAGGAACTTGCGCCGCGCGGGGGTGTTGAAGAACAGGTCGCGCACCGTCACCGTGGTGCCCGGCGGATGCGCCACCGGTTCGGGCGCGCCGAGCACGTCACCGCCGTCGCCGGCCTGGCGCCAGCCCTGTTCGCCCGCCGCCGTACAGGCGCTCAATTCCAACCGCGAGACCGAGGCGATACTGGGCAGGGCCTCGCCGCGAAAACCCAGGCTGGCCACCCCCTCGAGGTCTTCGAAGCTGTGGATCTTGCTGGTGGCGTGGCGGCTCAGGGCCAGCGGCATGTCCTCGGGCAGGATGCCGCAGCCGTCGTCGCGCAGCCGGATCAGGCGACTGCCGCCCTGCTCCACCTCCAGGTCGATCTGCCGGGCACCGGCGTCGAGGCTGTTCTCCAGCAGTTCCTTGACCACCGAGGCGGGGCGTTCCACCACCTCGCCGGCGGCGATCTGATTGGCCAACTGGGTGGAGAGGCGCTGGATGCGGGGAATGTCGGGGATCTGACTCATGCGGGGCCTTGGCAGACGGGCGGCCCATTATAGAGCACTCGCCGAGGGGCGTGCGGGAAAGTGCCTCGGCCGGCTTGCCGCCGAAGCGGTGATGGGGGGTAGGCGATCCGGGCCGGGCTCGCCCGTCACATCACCGGAATGGACAGCCGCTGGCCCACCCGCACACGGTCGTCGCTGAGGTTGTTGGCCAGGCGCAGGCGCTGCTGGCTGACGCGATAGCGCTGGGCGATACCGCTGAGGGTCTCGCCACGGCGGATCACGTGCTGCTGGCCGGCACGCTGCGCCAACAGGGTGCCGGGCGGCGGGTTGCGGGTGAAGTAGCCGCGCACACCGCGCAACACGGCACGCGCCACCTTCTGTTGATAGGCGCCGTTACGCAGATTGCGTTCTTCCTGGCGGTTGGAGATGAAGCCGGTCTCCACCAGGATGGAGGGGATGTCGGGCGACTTCAGCACCACGAAACCGGCCTGTTCCACCCGCGGCTTGTGCACCCGGCCCACCTTGCGCAATTCCTTCAGCACCAGGGCACCCACGTCCAGGCTGGCGGCGATGGTGGCGTTCTGCGACAGGTCGAGCAGCACCGAGGCGAGCAGATCGTCCTTGTCGTCCAGGCTCACGCCACCGATGAGATCGGCGTTGTTCTCGCTCGCCGCCAGCCAGCGGCCGGCCTCGCTGGTCGCCCCCTTCTGTGACAGGACCCACACCGAGGCACCGCGCGCGCGGCCGTCACGGAAGGCATCGGCATGGATGGAGACGAACAGGTCGGCGCGCTGTTCACGGGCGCGCTGCATGCGCTTGCGCAGACTGACGTAGTAGTCGCCGGTGCGGATCATCACCGGACGCATGCCCGGCTCGTCCCGAATCAGCCGTTGCAGACGCCGGGCGATGGCCAGTACCACGTCCTTCTCCCGCGTGCCGCGGCGACCGGAGGCGCCGGGATCGTCGCCGCCGTGACCGGCGTCGATGGCAATGACGACATCGCGCGCCTGGCCAGTGGTCACCGGCGCACTGCGCCGCACCACCGCCGGCTTGCTGCGCGCGGCCTCTAGGTCGATGACCAGCCGGTGACCGTATTTCTGCGTCGGCTTGAGCAGGAAGCTCTTCGGCTGCACGCGCTGCCGCATGTCCAGCACCACCCGCAGCTGCCCCTTGTGGCGGGCACTGCGCAGGCCACGGATCAAGCCCCGGTCACCGCCAAGGGTCGGCAGGCGACTCGCCAGCCTGGCATCTTTGATGTCCACCACCACCCGCTCGGGATTGTGCAAGACGAACAATTTGTGCTCGGCGGGCCCGCTGAGGTCGAAGACCAGGCGGTGCTGGTCGGGTCCCGCCCACAGGCGCACGCCCTGCACGGTCGCCGCGTGACTCGGCAGAGAGAGGAAAAGCCCCAAAAGAATCAGTATGTTGCAAAGAATTCGGGTACGCATGGCTGCCGCCTTGAGAGGAGAAAAGGATTTTCCCTGTGTTCAATTGTGCAAAAAAACAGCGGCAAAGCAAGTTTTTACTTTAATTACACCGGGATAGCGGCAACACCTACAGCGGAATCGATATCCTGCCTGCCGCGCGCAAGCCCTGACGGGCTGCCGGCCGATTCAGTCGGCGATGCAGTAGATGCCGCCCTGCTCGGTCAGGCGGATGGTCAACTGCCCCGAGCGCTGCCAGTCGGCCAGCTCCACGGGATTCACATTGAAGTGGTTCGCCAGCTCCTGTTCGCAGATGGCGCGCAATGGGGCCGGCGCCTTGCGCTCACGGTGTCGGTGCAGCAGGGCGTTGTACTCGGCCCACAGCCCAAAACCGAACATGGCCCCCCCGACCAGCAGCATCAGCACATAGAAGATTTCGGCGCCCGATCCCGCCCCCCCGGCGACGGGCGTCTCCGCCACGATACCCGCCGCCACCAGCAGGGGCATGAAGAGTGGTAGCAGCAGATACACCAACAGCCCCCAGAATCCGAGGGTGATCAACCCCTGCACCAGCCTGCGCATGATGCCCTGGCGACCGGGGCTCTCGATGATCAGGGCATTCATGGGCGCACCCCCCGGTCGGGACTGACCCAGGTGCCCCGTTGTCCACGCCGCCGGAAAAGGGCCTTGGGTACACCCACGGCCATGGTCAGTACATTGATCAGCCAATAGGCCAGTGGGTACCAGATCATCCAGTAATAGAACCTGCCGAGGCCCTTCTCGTAGCGGCTGTCGATATACAGGCTCAAGGCGAATTGAATGAGACAGGTCACGCCGAGCAGAACCCCGACGGTGCTGGGCAACAACGGCAGTGACGCCGGGCCCGGCACCTGCGGCACGAACTGCTGTACCAGCCACAGCAGGCAGAGCGACAGCAGGGTAAATGCCCACAGCACACTGAGGAGATATTCTCCGCACAGCAACCACATACGGCGCTGGCGAAGATGTAGGACTCGCGGCAGATATCGGCTGAATACCTGCATGCCACCCTGCGCCCAGCGCAGGCGCTGACTCCACAACCCCTTCAGGGTCTCCGGCATCAGGATCCAGCACAAGGCATTGGGTTCGAAGCGGATGTCCCAGCCGCCCATCTGCAGTTTCCAGCTGATGTCGATGTCCTCGGTGATGGCGTCCGTACTCCAATACCCCACCTCCTGCAGGGCCGATTTGCGAAAACCCGCCACCACCCCGGAGATGGTGAACACCCGGCCATAGATGCGTTGCGCGCGTTTGATCAAGCCGACAATGGAGGAGAACTCCCCCACCTGTATCTTGCCCAGCAGGGTCGACCGGGTGCGTACGCGGGGATTGCCCGTCACTGCGCCGACACGATGCCCGGAGACGAAGTGCGACATCATCCAGCGCGTGGCATTCACCCCCAGCAGGGCGTCGCCATCGATGCAGATCAGAAACTCGTTGGGAGAGGCCAGGGCCCCCATACGCAGCGCCATGGCCTTGCCCTGGTTCTCCGCCAGATGGACGACGCGCAGTCGGTCGTTCTGCTTCACCAGGGCATCGAGCAGCTCACCGGTATCGTCACTACTGCCATCGTTGACCGCGATGATCTCGAAACTGGGATAGTTCTGCCGATCGAGGGCGCCGAGGGTATCGACGATATTTTCGCCCTCGTTGTGACAGGGCACGATGATGGAGACCGGCGGATAGCTCCCCAGCTCGGGAGAGGCCGAGTCGCCGTGGGGTCTGCCATGTTCCCACTTGAGGTAATACTGTAGCCCTCCCACCATCCAGATGTACGCCATGGACAACGGATAGTAGTAAGTGAAGGTCAGCGCTGCTCTGAGATATTCCGTCAGCCAGTTTTCCATAGCTATTCTTCTTCCTTGGGATAGGGCGACAGGGATAGGGCCGGGTGGATGACCTCGAGTAGCGGCCGTCCTTGAATGAAATCGTCCGGGTAGTAACCGAAATTGGCAGCCCCGTTGTGCAACAGCAGGCGCATCTGGTCGGCCAGCAGCTGACTGTCCAATGGCTTGGCGTTGCGCCAATCCGTGCTTTGCAGCTCGAAGACCGTCTTCTGCAGGGCACCGGGCAGGCCTGCCACGCGCCCCACCAAGGCCTCCAGCCATGCCTTCGGGTCGGCCGCCTGCTCCATGTAGGGCATGGCCATCAGCGCGACGTAATCGTAGTGCTCGAGAAAGACGGGCAGGGACTGGGCGAACCAACGCTCGGCCCGGGGATCCATGACCACCGCGGCGTACATGTTCCGCGCCGTCTTCAACGAGGGGCGATAACGCCGGGCGCGTTCGGCCAGGGTATCGGTAAATTCGGCCAGGGCCTCGGTCTTGCGTCGCGTCCAAATCTCAAAAGAGGCCGGATCCTGGCGAATCTCGGCGACACTCGCCGGCAGATGCCATTCCTGTGCATAGGTCGCCAGGGCCCATTTACTGGCATCTTCATAATCGCTGAGGTAGGCGTCGTCGTGGAAGATCAAACCAGTCAGGTAGGAATGTTTGGCCAGGTCTTCATAGATGTCGCCGACAAAGCGCCGGACCTCCGGCTCGAAAGGCGATAGGCGCCGGTAGTCTTCTTCGTCGGCGGTACGGGCGGGGTCCGCCACCACGCGCGCCTGGACCAGGGGATGCTCCGCCGGCAGGTCGTAGGCCAGCACGGGGAGCCAGGCATACACCCGCACCCCCGCGCGGGTACGCAATTGCCAAGCGGCGCGATTGAACAGATCGGCGCGCATGGGCAGGTGCCGATTGGGAAAGTACAGGGCATCGGCATTGCCATCGCCATCGGGGTCGGCAAAGGCCTGTAGATAGACCGTATTGACGCCCATCGCCTTGATGCGCTCCAACAAACGGCCGAGATTTTCCTCCTGCTGTCTCGGATCGGGGTCGTACACGTAGTCCAGGTCCACGTGCACCACCCGCACGGGCGTGAACTCGGGCTTCGAGTGATTGTTGATGTTCCAGACAAGGTCCGAGAGATCGCTGCCATCGCCGATCAGCAGGCGACCCACGTTGGTCAGGTCATGGATATTCACCGGATCGCCATCGAGACTCATGCTCACGGGCATGCCGACCTCGCGTGCCAAATCGATGGTCAGACTATTGTAGGCACCATAGGGCCAGACCATCACCCGCGGCCGATGACCGGTGCGTGCGGCGATGAGATCACTGTTGCGTTGCAGATCCTGCCGAATGCGCTGACGGTATGCCGTGTCATCTTCATAGCGCCGGCTGGCACTGTCGTAGCGCCGAGTGATCGCCGCCGGCTGGGTGTTTCCCTGGGGATTTGCCAGCAGGCCACTATGGAGGTCAAAGCTGTGGGAGGCGATCTCCACCAAGCCGGAATCCGCC
>JANTGX010000023.1 GCA_024762755.1 Gammaproteobacteria bacterium | reverse complement strand
CAGGGCGAGTTGCTCGAATCCGATCGCGAGTGGCGTCGGGTACAGGCCTTGGGCCTGAAGGTGGTCTCCGAAAAGCGTTATGTGAAAGCACAGATCGCCCGCCAGCAGGCAGAAGCCAGGGTGTTGGCCTATGGCATGAGTTCCGCACAGGTGAAGGCCTTGCTGGCAACGGCGGACCCGGCACAGGCCATCGGCCGGTTCGACCTCTTTGCGCCTCAGGCAGGTACGGTGACCAGCGATGACTTCATCCTCGGCGAACTCATCGAGCCGGGGCGTGTGCTGTTCGATATCAATGACGAGTCTGCCTTGTGGGTTGAGGCCCGCTTGACACCATCGGAGGTGGGGCGAGTACATGAGGGCGCGAATGCACGTGTTCGAATGGGGCAGCTCACTCTGCAGGGCAGGGTGGTGCAGATCCATCACGCCATTGACGAGAAGACGCGCACCCAATCCATTCGTATCGCAGTGAAGAACCCCGGGGATCGTCTGCATCCAGGCATGTTCGTCGATGTGAGCATCGATGCCGAAAGCCTTGGCAAAGCCCTTGCCCTGCCGCAGGACGCCGTCATGCGCAGCGCCGACGGTGACTGGCAGGTATTCGTCGAAGAGGAACCCGGCCGCTTCGAGCCCAAGGCAGTGAAGGTGTTGCGCAGTGTGGGCGACCGTATGGTGATCGCGGGCATCGAGCTCGGCACCCGCGTGGTGACCGAGGGCGCCTTCTTCGTGCAGTCGGAGCTCGCCAAGGGCGGCTTCGAAATACACAATCATTAAGGAGACGCTACGATGTTGAACAAGCTCATCGACCTCGGCGTCGAGAACCGCCTGTTGGTGGTGCTGGCCCTGCTGGCCAGCATCGTCGGTAGTGTGCTCATCCTGCCCAGGCTCAACCTGGATGCCTTCCCCGACGTCACCAACGTGCAGGTGCAGATCAACACCGAGGCGCGCGGCTTGGCCTCGGCGGAAGTGGAACAGCTCATCACCTTTCCCATCGAGGCGGTGATGTACGCCCTGCCGGACGTGGAGGAGGTGCGTTCCATCTCCAAAACCGGCCTCTCCGTGATCACCGTGGTGTTCAAGGAGGGCACGGACATCTACTTCGCCCGCCAGTTGGTCTTCGAACGACTGCAAGCGGCACGTGAGCAGATTCCCGAAGGTATCGGTACACCCGATATGGGTCCCAATACCTCCGGTCTGGGCCAGGTGTACCAGTACATCCTGCGCGCCGAGGATCACGGGAAATACGATGCCATGGCCCTGCGCAGTCTCAACGACTGGGTGGTGAAGCTATTGCTGATGCCGGTGAGTGGCGTCACCGAGGTACTCTCCTTCGGTGGCGAAGTACGTCAGTATCAGGTGAGATTGAACCCGCAGCAATTGCTCGCCTTCGACCTGCACGGCGAGGACGTGGCCCGCGCCATCGAGGACAACAACCGTAACGCCGGTGGCTGGTACCTGGATCGCGGCGCCGAACAGTTGGTGATACGCGGCGTGGGTTGGGTGCGCAGCGGCGTAGCCGGCCTGCGCGACATCGGCAACGTGCCGCTGAAGGACGTGGACGGCGTGCCGGTACGGGTGCGCGACGTGGCCAGCGTCGCCTTCGGCCCGGAGATCCGCCAGGGCGCGGTGACCATGAGCCGGCGCACTGCCGACGGCAAGCCCGAGCAGCTCGGCGAGGTGGTGGCCGGCATCGTGCTCAAACGCATGGGCGCCAACACCAAGGCCACCATCGACGGCATCAAGGCCCGTCTGCCCGCGATTCAGGCCGCGCTGCCCGAGGGCGTCACCCTGCAGCCCTTCTACGATCAGTCCGACCTCGTCGATCAGGCCGTGGCCACGGTCACCAAGGCCCTGTTGGAGGCCTTCGTGCTGATCGTGGTGGTGCTGATGCTGTTCCTGTTGAACCTGCGCGCGGCCTTGCTGGTGCTGATTTCGGTGCCCATCTCCATCGGCCTGGCGTTGATGGCCATGGCCAACTGGGGCATCTCCGCCAATCTCATGTCGTTGGGCGGCCTGGCCATCGCCATCGGCATGATGGTGGACGGCTCGGTGGTAATGATGGAGCACATCTTCAGCCACCTCAGCCGGCCCGATGCCGACCACCGCGAACAGATCCGTGAGGAGATCGCCGGCGGCTCGCCAGCGCCCTTCGACGCCGCCCACGATCGTCACGGCATGCCCCTGCGCATCAAGGAGGCCGCCAAGGAAGTAGGCCGCCCGGTGTTCTTCGCAGTAATGATCATCATCATCGTGTTTACACCGCTGTTCACCCTGCAGGGTGTGGAGGGCAAGCTGTTTCAGCCCATGGCCATCTCCATCGTGCTGGCCATGCTGGCCTCACTGCTGGTGGCGCTGGTGGTGGTGCCGGCGCTGGCCACCTACCTGTTCCGACGTGGCGTGAAGGAGCGGGAGAGTCCCATCATGCGGCCGCTGGCGGCCGTCTACCGCTGGAGCCTGGCAGCGGCGCTGAAGCAGCGTTGGCTGGTGGTGGGCGTAGCGCTGGCACTGTTCGCCGGCGCCCTCGCCCTGGTGCCAAGGCTGGGCACCGAGTTCGTGCCCGAGCTGGAGGAGGGCACGCTGAATATCCGTGTCACTCTGGCGCCGTCGGCCAGCCTGGACACGGCACTGGACGTGGCGCAAAAGCTGGAATGGCAGCTGATGAGCTTCCCCGAGGTGCTGTACGTCTCCAGCCGGGCCGGTCGCGCCGAGGTGGGCGGCGACCCGGAACCGGTCTCCAACGTGGAGATCTTCGTTGGACTCAAACCGGTGTCCCAGTGGACCTCGGCCAGGAACCGCCAGGCCCTGCAGGCAAAGATGGAAGAGAAGATGTCGGTGCTGCCCGGCCTGTTGTTCTCCTTCTCCCAGCCCATCGCCACGCGTGTCGACGAGCTGCTGTCGGGCGTCAAGGCACAGCTGGCCATCAAGCTCTTCGGCAGCGATCTCGGTACCCTGGCGCGAAAGGGTGGTGAAATCGAGGCCCTGGTGAAGCAGGTCGAGGGTACCCGCGACGTGGCCATGGAGCAGATCGAGGGCGAGGCCCAGCTGGTGGTGCGCCCGGATCGTGACACCCTGGCGCGCTATGGCATCCCCGTGGCACAGGTGATGGACCTGGTCGCCGATGGTATTGGTGGCAGGGAAGCTGGGCAGGTGATCAACGGTAACGAACGTTACGACATCAATGTCCGCCTGGCCAAGCCCTACCGTGGCGACACCGAGGCCATCCGCGCCCTCATCCTGCAGAGCCCCAGCGGCGCCTGGGTGAAGCTGGGCGACATGGCGCAGGTGGCCATCGAGTCTGGCCCGCCGCAGATCCGCCGTGACGATGTGCAACGCCGTGTGGTGATCCAGGCCAACGTGGAGGGGCGCGACATGGGTGGCCTGGTGGCCGAGCTGCGCCAACGCATCGACAGTGAAATCGACCTGCCAACCGGTTACACGGTGGTGTTCGGTGGCCAGTTCGAGAACCAGCAACGCGCCCAGGCGCGGCTGATGATCGTGGTGCCGTTGTCGCTGGGGCTGATCTTTCTGCTGCTCTACTTCGCCTTCAACTCCGTGGGCCAGGCGGCACTGATCATGATCAACGTGCCGCTGGCGCTGATCGGTGGCATCGTCGCCCTGTATGTCTCCGGGCAATACCTGTCGATGCCCGGTTCCATCGGTTTCATCGCTCTGTTCGGTGTCGCGGTGCTCAACGGCGTGGTGATGGTCAATGCCATCAATCAGCGCCTGCTGGGCGGCAACGATACCCACACCGCAGTGTTCGAGGGTGCCCTGTCACGCCTGCGCCCGGTGCTGATGACCGCCTCCATCGCCGCCCTCGGCCTGATCCCCATGTTGCTTGCCACCGGGGTCGGCTCCGAGGTGCAGCGGCCGTTGGCCACCGTGGTGGTGGGTGGGCTGGCATCGAGCACCCTGCTGACGCTGTTCGTGCTGCCGGTGCTGTATGGGGTGTTTTCACGTACCCATCTGCGCAAGAGACAGGATTGATGAACAAGGCAATGCGCAGAGGAGAAAAACATGGCCTGCGGATGCGGCGATAGCGACTTTAACGGTGAGTGGTGGCAGTTTCCGCCCTTGCGCAATGCCCTCGTCGCCGCCCTGATCGCTGGGGCTGCCTGGGGACTGTATTTGGGTGGATGGATCTCGGCCCAGATGGAAACAGTACTTTACTGGGTCGCCATTCCCATCGGTGGCTGGATTTGGGTTCGGGAGGGCATCGAAGACTTGCTTCGGGAGCGGGTCATCGGTATCGAGATACTGATGTTGGCGGCGACCATCGGCGCTGGTCTCCTCGGTCTGTGGGAGGAAGCCGCTGCCCTGGTCGTTCTGTATGCGGCTGCCGAAGGGGTGGAAGAACTGACCTTCACCCGTACCCGCCATGCGATTCGTGCGCTGCTGGATCTGGCTCCCAAGGAGGCACATTTGGTGCGGGACGGCGAAATGGTCACGGTTCCCGCCCATCAGCTCGAGCCGGGTGATCGCTTCCGGGTACTGCCCGGTGAGTCGGTGCCCACCGACGGTGTCATCCTCGAGGGGGAGTCGAGTCTCGATGAGTCGGCGGTCACCGGCGAATCGATGCCCGTGGACAAGGAGCCTGGCGACAAGGTCTTCGCCGCCAGTATCAATGGCCCCGGCGCTTTGCTGGTGAAGGCCACCTCGACCTTTGCCGACAATACCCTGTCGCGCATCATCCACTTGGTGGAAGAAGCCCAGGACCAGAAAGGCCGGGCGCAGCAATGGATGGAGCGCTTTGGCCGTCGCTATAGCCCGCTGGTCTTGCTCGCGTCACTGCTGATGCTCGGTGCGCCCTGGGTGTTCGATCTGGATGTCTATCTCTGGAGCGAGCGAGCCGTCGTGCTATTGGTGGCCGCGGCCCCCTGTGCATTGGTGATTTCCCTGCCCATCGCCATGTCTGCGGGCATCGCCGGTGCCGGCAAGCGCGGCATCCTGATCAAAGGCGGCGCCCATTTGGAACACCTGGGCGAGATTCACACCATTGCCTTCGACAAGACCGGTACTCTGACCCATGGTCGGCCGGCAGTGACGAACGTGATGGCCATCGAGGATGACGAAGCCACCCTACTGGCCCGCGCGGCCGGACTGGAACGATTCTCGGAACACCCGCTGGCCCGTGCCGTACTGCAAGCAGCAGAAAGGCGCGGCATCGAACCTGCTCCTGCGGAAAAGACCCACGCACTGACCGGTGCTGGTATCGAGGGACGGATCGATGGCGCTTTGTGGTACCTCGGCAAGCCAGAACTATTCGAGCAACGCGGCATAGATCTCTCCCCCTGGCTTGAGGACATACAACGCTGGCAGGACGAGGCAAAGACAGTCGTCCTCGTGGGCAGCGAGGATGGCAAGATCCACGGCATCCTCGCCATGCAGGACACCCTGCGCGAGAATGCACCGCAAGTGATCGGCGCACTGCACGCCATGGGAATCCGGACAGTCATGCTGACAGGAGACAATCCGGCTACGGCGCAACTGATCGCCGCACAACTCGGGATGGACGACGTGCGTGCCGGCCTCAAGCCGGACGAGAAGGTGACCGCCGTGCAGGAATTGCTGCGCGATGGCCCGGTGCTGATGGTCGGTGACGGCGTCAATGATGCTCCGGCGCTCGCCGCGGCTACCTGTGGTGTCGCCATGGGTGCCGCCGGCAGCGATGCCGCCATCGAGGCGGCCGACATCGCCTTGATGGCCGACGACCTCGCCAAGCTGCTCGAGGCCCTGCAGTTGGGGCGCAAGGCCCGTCGGGTAAGTCGAGAGAATATCGTCTTTGCCCTCGTCGTCTTGGCCATCTTGATACCGGCCGGTGTCAGCGGGATGATTTCCATCGCCATGGCCGTGATAGCGCACGAGGGTAGCGAGCTGCTCGCCGTGGCCAACGGCCTCAGGGCAGGGCGCATCCGACTCGCGAGGCAGGATTCGCGTTAGAATGGTCGACCGCATCGCGATCTTCTCATTCCATGTCCAACGAACCTTCGATCAGCCAAACCCTCACCACCGTCGGCGACTATGTGCGCTGGGGTGCCAGTCGCTTTCGCGAGGCCGGGCTGAGCTTCGGCCACGGCACCGACAACGCCCTGGACGAGGCCTTTGCCCTGGTGCTGCATGCCCTGCACCTGCCGCACGACATCCCGCCCTACATGATGCAATCGCATCTCACCCCGTCTGAGCGCGAGGAGGTGTTGGCGCTGCTCGCTCGGCGCCTGGAGACCCGTCTGCCGGCGCCCTATCTGACCCACGAGGCCTGGTTCGCCGGCCTGCCGTTCTACGTGGACGAGCGCGTGCTGGTGCCGCGTTCGCCCATCGCCGAGCTCATCGAGCAGGGTTTTGCGCCGTGGGTGGAGCCCGACCGGGTGCATGCCATCCTCGATCTGTGCACCGGCAGCGGCTGCATCGCCATCGCCTGCGCGCTGGCCTTTCCGGGGGCGCAGGTGGAGGCCACGGATCTCTCCCCCGAGGCCCTCGAGGTGGCGCAGATCAACCTGCAACGTCATGGCCTGAGCGACCACCTGGCGCTCTATGAGGGCGACCTGTTCGCGCCGGTGGTGGGGCATACCTACGACGTCATCGTCAGCAATCCGCCCTATGTGGACGCCGAGGACATGGCCAGCCTGCCCGAGGAATATCATCGCGAGCCGGCCCTTGCCCTGGCCGCGGGGGAGGATGGCCTGGACCTGGCGCGGCGCATCCTGGCCGAGGCCGCCGACCACCTCAACCCCGCCGGCATCTTGGTGCTGGAGGTGGGCAACAGCCAGCTGGCCCTGGCCGAGGCCTATCCCGAGGTCCCCTTCGAGTGGCTCGAGTTCCAGCGCGGTGGGCACGGCGTGTGCCTGCTCACCGCCGAGCAGCTGCGGGCCCACGGCGAGACCTTCCGCGCGGCAGCAGACGCGGCCGGCGTCACGCGGCTATAATCCTCGAAAAATTCCGACAATTCCGCCATCAGCGAGCACCGCTATGCAGCCTCTGGATCAAAAACTGGTCATCGATGCCGATCTCATTCGCCGCCACGACAAATCCGGCCCCCGGTACACCTCCTATCCCACCGCGGTGCAGTTCCACGAGGGTTTCGGCGAGGCCGAGTACAAGGCCTGGGCCGAGCGCACCAACCAGGCCAGCCGCGCCGCCGCCGCGCCCACGCCGCTGTCGCTCTATTTCCACATCCCCTTCTGCGACACGGTCTGTTTCTTCTGCGGCTGCAGCAAGGTCTCCACCAAGGATCGCAGTCGCGCCCAGCCCTATCTCGACCGCGTGCATAAGGAACTGGCCCTGCAATCGGCCCTGTTCGACGACGACCGCAAGGTGGACCAGTTGCACTGGGGGGGTGGTACGCCCACCTTCATCAGTCACGACGAGATGGGCGAGCTGATGGCGAAGACGCGCGAGTATTTTCCCCTGCACGAAGACGACAGCGGCGAGTATTCCATCGAGATCGACCCCCGCGAGGCCACCGCCGAGACCATCGACCTGTTGCGCGAGATCGGCTTCAACCGCATGAGCCTGGGCGCGCAGGACTTCGACCCGCGGGTACAGAAGGCGGTCAACCGCATCCAGACCGAGGAGCAGACCTTCAACACCCTCGACGAGGCGCGCCGGGTGGGCTTCAAGTCCATCAGCATCGACCTCATCTACGGCCTGCCGCACCAGACCGTGGCCAGCTTCGCCGCCACCGTGGACAAGATCATCGCCGCCGCGCCGGACCGGCTCTCCGTGTTCAATTACGCCCACCTGCCGCAGATGTTCAAGCCGCAGCGGCGCATCAACGAGGCCGATCTGCCGTCGGCGGCGGAGAAGCTGGAGATCCTGCAGGACACCAACGAGCGCCTGGCCAAGGCCGGCTATGTCTACATCGGCATGGACCACTTCGCCAAGCCCGACGACGAACTGGCCGTGGCCCAGCGCGAGCGCACCCTGTATCGCAACTTCCAGGGTTATTCGACGCACGCCGATTGCGACCTCATCGGCCTCGGCATCACCTCCATCGGCAAGGTGGGCGACACCTACAGCCAGAACCTCAAGGCCCTGGACGACTACTACGCCGCCATCGATGCAGGCCATCTGGCCATCTTCCGCGGTGTCGAGCTGGACGCCGACGACCTGTTGCGCCGCGAGGTCATCAGCCAACTCATGTGCCACTTCTCGCTCATCGAGGCAGACATCGAGCAACGCTTCGGCATCGTCTTCCGCGACTACTTCGCCCCCGAGATGGATGCCCTGGAACAACTGGAAAAAGATGGTCTGATCACCATCGGTGGTGGTGAGATCCAGGTCCTGCCCGTCGGTCGCCTGCTGATCCGCAATGTCTGCATGGTGTTCGACAAATACCTGCGTCAGTCCAAGGAGCAGCGTTTCTCGAAGGTGATCTGAACCGCCAAGCAGGGATCGAGGCCGCCGGCAGGGTCACCCGCCGGCGGCCTTTCGCTGTCTGCGGTCCGTCGAGCACGTACCTGTTTCCGCGGCCCCGCATCGTCTCCGCATTCAGGTTCACCAGCGCACTTGCCGCTATTGCCGAGTATGTATAGCGCAGGAGAGTGGGCATGATCGAGGATCTCAAGGGCGACGAAGCCTGGCGAATGTTTCGCATCATCAGCGAATTCACCGAGGGCGTGGACAAGCTGTCCGACCTGGAGCACGCCATCACCATCTTTGGCTCGGCGCGCCTCGCCGAAGACAATCCCTATTACCGGCAGACGGTGGCGTTGGCCCGGCGACTCGCGCGAGAGGGATTCTCCATCATCACCGGCGGTGGTCCCGGGATCATGGCCGCGGCCAATCGGGGGGCGGCGGAGGAGGCGGGCGTGAAGTCCGTCGGTCTCAACATCTCCCTGCCCCACGAGCAGACGCCCAACCCCTATCAGAACCTATCGCTGGAATATCGCTATTTCTTCGTGCGCAAGGTGATGTTCGTCAAGCATTCCATGGGCTATGTGTGCATGCCGGGCGGTTTCGGCACCCTGGACGAGTTCTTTGAGGCCTTGACCCTGATGCAGACCATGAAGGTCTACCCCTTACCGTTGGTCCTCTTCGGCAGCGAGTTCTGGCAGGGTCTGTTGGATTGGATGCGCGGCAGTCTGCTGGCCAACGGCACCATCTCGGCCGAGGATTTCGATTACATCACCGTCACCGACAACATCGACGAGACGGTGGCCATTCTCTGTGAACACCGCAAGTGGAAGGACGAAATGCGCGGCGCAGCCACGGGCCTGCGGCAGGACTGAGGCGGGCCTGGCAGTGCCGCCCCCGCGTGCGATCTGCTGGGGGCTGACGTGACGCGCCGCTTGCCTGGGCGCTCCGGCGTCAGCCGCGCAGGGCGTCGGCCACCTCGCGGATGGCCTCGCCGGTGTCTTCCATGTCGACGATACTGACCTCGGTGTCCAGGCCGAGCTTGGCGAAGGCGGGGACCGCCGACCAGTCGGCGCTGGCATGCGGATGTTCCTTGCCGAAATAGCTCTGCAGATTGGCCACGCTGACCACATCGACGAGGTCGGCGGTCTCGTCATGGGTGCGCTGCAGGTCTTCGTGCTTGGCGGCGACGTTGATGATCTCCTGGGGGAACTCCCATTTGCTGAGCAGGGCGGTGCCGACGGTGGTGTGCAGCTCGGCGATGAGTTCCTCCAGCACGCCCTCGTTCTCCAACAGCTCCGGCATGTCCTCCGCATATTTGATGATGGGCAGGGCGCCGATGTCGTGCACCAGGCCGGCGAGCATGGCCTGGTCTGGCTTGATCTTGACGAAGCTGGCCAGCGCCTGGCTGATGGCGGCCACCTCGGTGCTGTGCTCCCAGAAACGATGGAACAGGCGGTCGGTGACCTCGGTGGTGGGCTGGAAAATCTGCTGCACGATGAGGCTGTTGACGGTATTGCGCACCAGTGAGTTGCCCATCCGGGTGACCGCCATATCGACGCTGTCGATCTGTTTGTTGCCGCGCAGCATGGGGCTGTTGGCCACGGCGATGAGTCGCGCGGAGAGGGCGGCGTCGCTGGCGATGACCTTGGCGACGTCGCGGGAATTGGCGTTCTCGTCGTCCAGGGCATCGCGCACCTTGAGGGCCACCTCGGGCAGGCTGGGCAGTACCAGGCGGTCGTTTTCCAGGTCGTCGATGAGCTCGACGAGGAGTTTGTTCTTGAGTTCGGTGGACATGCGGGGGCTTCCTTTGCGGGTTACCCCCTCAATATCGGGTGATGGCGACAGAAATTGAGGAGCGCGGCGGGATAAATTTCCCCGCTGCCTGGCGCGCCGGGCTCAGCGCAGGAGCAGGTAGAGGAGGGCCAGGTTACTCAGCCCGAGGAGGAGACTCAGGCCGCGCCAAAAGGCCACCGGATTGCGCTCTATGAGCGGGATCTGTGCCTCGCTGCCGAAGCGGGGATTGGGCTGCGAGAGGTCGTGGAGGAATTCCGACAGGGTGTCGTAGCGCTGCTTGGGATCGGGGTGGACGGCCTTCTTCAGGGCACCGTCCATCCACACCGGGATCATGGGGTTGTGGTGATAGCTGGGGTGGTATTGGAGCCGAGCCACGGCGCGACGGCCTTCGGTGTGCTCCAGGGCGTTGCCATAGGGTAGCTTGCCGGTGAGCAACTCGTAGGCGATGGTGCCCAGCGAAAAGATGTCGGCGCGATTGCTGCCCGGCTGGCCGAGCAGGTATTCGGGGGCCGTGTAGTGCTTCGTGCCCAGCAGGCCGAGGCGTTCGATGGGGCTGCTGATCTCGGCGATGCCGGCGATCTTGGTGGAGCCGAAGTCGATGATCTTCACCGTGCCCTGGGCGTCGAGCATGATGTTCTCGGGTTTCAGATCCTGATGCAGCATCTCCAGGCGGTGAAAGGCGCGCAGGCCGGTGGCGATCTGCTCCAACAGCAGGCGCACGTCCTTGATGTCTGGCTTGGGATGCTGGTCCATCCATTGGCGCAGGGTCTGGCCATCGACGTATTCCATCACGTAGTAGAGGAAGTGTCGTTCGCGCTTCTGTTCGATGACCTTGATCACGCGCGAGTTGTCGATGCGTTTGCCGGCCCATTCCTCGCGCACGAAACCCTCGATGTAGGCGGGGTCGTCCTCGTAGTTCACCGACGGGGTCTTGATGATCACGCGCTGGCCGGTCTCGCTGTCTTCGGCCAGGTACACCTGGGTGCGTTTGCTGGCGTGGATCTCTTTGCGGATGCGGTAGCCGTCCAGCAGCATGCCCGGTTCCAGCGGCGGCGGGAAGGGCAGCTGGGTCAGTTCCTTGACCGCGGTATCGGTATCCTTCGCCGGCAGGCTGTCGATGCGTACCACCTGCGCGGTGACGTTGTCGTTGCTGCCGCTGTCGAGGGCGAGCTGGACGAGTCTCTCCGCCGCCCGCTGTGGATCGTGATTCTCCTCCACCACCTGCTGGATCTGGGCATCGCTGATGAAATCGTGCACGCCGTCGGTGGTGAGGACGAAGAGGTCGCCGGGTTCCAGGCTCAATTGGCGGTAGTCGATGTCGAGATGCATGTCGATGCCCACCGCCCGGTTCAGGTAGTTCTTCTTCTCGGACACCCAACGCCGATGGTCGATGGTCAACGCCTCCAGGGTGTCTCCCTGCAGGCGGTAGATGCGGGAGTCTCCAACATGAAAGACATGGCCGCTGGTGGACTTCAGCACCAGGGCGCTGAAGGTGGTGAGCAGGCCGCGCGTGGTGTGTTCCGAATGCTGGGCCTTGCTGTATAGCCAACTGTTGATGGCCGTGAGGATCTTGTGCACCGAAGTCTTAGTGGTCCACGAATCCGGCGTGGAGTAGTAGTCGGAGAGAAAGCTGCCCACTGCCGTCTGGGCGGCCTCACGGCCGTCGATGCTGCTGCTCACGCCGTCGGCGATGGCGATGGCGATGCCCTTGGTGTCGAGCTGTGGTGGCTTGGGGATGATGGCGCCGTGGAAGTCCTGATTCTCGTCCTTCAGGCCCTGCTCGGAGTGCTGGCCGATGGTGACGTTGAGCTTGGCGTTCATGCGGGGTGGCGACTCATGCGGGTATGTGCGGAATGGCGGTGAGCAGGCCGCGAGGCGGGTGCCGAAGACAAGCGGCGGCCAGACCGGTGTGACGGCCATAGAGCTTACCACGCCAGACGATCTCCCTCGGCTGGCGGGTGCGCAGCCCTCCTGCGCACCGCGCCTGGCGGATTATTTGACCTCGATCATCTGCACCGTGCCATCGGGCAGGATCTCGGCCATTTGGCCCCTGGGCTCTTCGAGGAAGAACAGGATGAGGGCAAAGACGAAGGCCGAGACGATGCCGATGAAGAGGAAGAACTGGTCGTAGTCCACCATCGAATTCACGGTCAGGAAGAGCACCGCGCCGACGTTGCCGAAGGCACCGGCCATGCCGGCGATCTGCCCGGTCATGCGGCGCTGGATCAGCGGCACCATGGCATACACCGCACCGGAGCCGGCCTTGGAGAAGATGCCGCCGACGATGGTGATGGCGACCACCAGCCAGACCGGCCAGGCCTTGTCCACCAGGCCGAGGACCAGGAAGCTGCCGGTGATACCGGCGAAGACGATGCCCAGGGTGAGCTTGCGGCCGATCTTGTCGCTGATCCAGCCGCCGCCGGGGCGTGCCACCAGGTTGATGAAGGGATAGATGCCGGCGAGCAGGGCGGCCGTGACCTTGGGCACGTCGAACCAGTCCACATAGAACATGGCCAGCATGGAGACTACGGCCAACTCGGTGCCGAAGGTCACCAGGTAGGCGAAATCGAGGATCGCCACCTGCTTGAACTTGTAACGGTGGATCTCGGGCACCGGCTCCTTCAGTACGTGGCTGTTGACGTGCCAGATCTTCCACACCTGCACCAGGTAGAGCAGGAACAGCACGGCGTAGATGCTATCGGCGGTGGCCTCGCCGATGAGACCCATGTTGGCCGGTGACAGTTTCCAGGTGAGCAGGCCCAGGGCGAGGTACAAGGGGATGTTCATGAGTATGTACAACACCAGATCGGCGACACTGGTGACCTCCATGGCGCCCATCTTCTTCGACTGGAAGTAGGTCGAGCCCTTGGGGGTATTGCTGACGCGTGTGTAATAGAAGATACCGTAGAGGATCGCGGCCATACTGGCCACGGTGATGGCGATGCGCCAGCCATTGTCACCGCCGACATAGGCGGCGATGAAGGGCAGGGTCATGGCCGCACCCGCCGAGCCAAAATTTCCCCAGCCGCCATAGATGCCCTGTGCCAGGCCGGTCTGTTTGGCCGGGAACCACTCGCCGATCATGCGAATGCCCACCACGAAGCCGGCCCCGATGAAGCCGGAGAGAAAGCGCAGCAGGGCGAGCTGTTCGTAGCTGTCGGCCCAGGCGAAGAAGATGCTGACGATGCCACCGAGCACCAGGATGCCGGTGAACATGATGCGTGGGCCGAGACGGTCCACCAGCATGCCGACGATGATGCGGGCCGGAATGGTCATGGCCACATTGAGGATCAGCAACACCTTGGCCTGCTGGTCGGTGAGCTGAAGGGCATCCTTGATGAAGGGCATCAAGGGCCCGAGCCCGAGCCAGACCACGAAGGTCATGAAAAAGGCGAGCCAGGTGTAGTGCAGGATGCGGATGTTCTCCTGCTTGAGGTCGAGGATGTTGAGCTTCACAGACATGGGGCAGGTCCTTTGTGGGCGACAGGGGCGGTGCGAGGGGGCACGACGTCGGGAAATGCAGGGCACTTGACATCGAGCCGGTTGGCAAAAAAGCAAAAAACATACCAAAATTGTAATACATTGTATTAAAAGGAATAATATTCACGAGCAAGTCGAATTGAGATATAAATGCACTGGTGTGGTGCGATAGTGCATGAGCGCTTACCCGCCCTGCATGGGTATGCACTATTGAGGTGCGTCTGAGCCGATAGGAACGACAATACCGGCCTGAAATAGATCACTATTAATCAATATTATCAAATAGATAACTAAAAAGCGCCGATATTGGCATGATGCCTGCTATGCAATCTGTATCGAATTGTATTCTACGACGTGCCGGCTGTAGCCAGCCGTCACATCATCAATGATTGGAGAGCGGTGGTAATGAAAGAAAAACTCGTCTTGATTGGTAACGGCATGGCCGGCGTGCGCGCGCTGGAGGAACTGCTGAAGCTCGCCCCCGACATGTACGACATCACCGTCTTCGGCGAGGAACCCTACGGCAACTACAACCGCATCCTGCTCTCTCCGGTGCTGGCCGGGGAGAAGACCATCGACGACATCATGCTCAACCAAGTGCAGTGGTACGCCGAAAACGGCATCACCCTGCACACCGGCGAGAAGGTGGTGAAGATCGACCGCCGCGCGCGCAAGCTGGTCACCGACAAGGGCCGCGAGGAGCACTACGACCGCCTGCTGCTGGCCACCGGTTCGCATCCCATCATCCTGCCGGTGCCGGGCAACGACCTCGAAGGCGTGATCAGCTTCCGCGACATCAAGGACGTGGATGCCATGCTGGAGGCGGCAAAGAAGTACAAACATGCAGTGGTCATCGGTGGTGGCCTGCTGGGCCTGGAGGCCGCCAATGGGCTCAAGCTGCAGGGCATGCACGTCAGCGTGGTGCACCTGATGGACACCCTGATGGAACGCCAGCTCGACCCGGTGGCCGGCGGCATGCTCAAACAGTCGCTGGAGGAGCGGGGGCTCAATTTCCTCATGGGGGCCAGCACCGAGGCCATCCTCGGCGAGGATCACGTCAAGGGCGTGCGTTTCAAGGGCGGCCTGGAAGTGGCCGCGGAGCTGGTGGTGATGGCCGTCGGCATCCGCCCCAACATCGACCTGGCCAAGGACGCTGGCCTGCACTGCGAACGCGGGATAGTGGTCAGCGATACCCTGCAGACCTACGACCCACGCATCTACGCCGTCGGCGAATGCGTGCAGCACCGTGGCCAGACCTACGGCCTGGTGGCGCCATTGTTCGACATGGCCAAGGTGGTCGCCAATCATCTGGCGAAGATGGGCATCGCCCGCTACGAGGGCTCGGTGACCTCCACCAAGCTCAAGGTCACCGGCATCGACCTATTCTCCGCCGGAGACTTCAGCGGTGATGAGTCCACGGATGAGGTCGTCATGCAAGATGCCAAGCGTGGTGTCTACAAGAAGGTCGTGCTCAAGGACAACAAGATTCAGGGCACCGTGCTGTATGGCGATACCGTCGACGGCAGTTGGTATTTCCAGCTCATGCGCGATGGCACCGATGTCAGCGACTTCCGTGCCGCACTGCTGATGGGGCAACATCACCTCGGCGATGCCGGTCACGGTGGCACCAATATGGCTGCTAGCATGGCCGACGATGCCGAGGTCTGCGGTTGTAATGGCGTGTGCAAGGGCGACATCGTCAAGGCCATCAGCGAAGAGGGTCTGTTCACCCTGGACGAAGTGCGTGCGCACACCAAGGCCTCGGCCTCCTGTGGCTCTTGTACCGGCCTGGTGGAGCAGATTCTCGCCCATACCCTGGGTAGCGACTATTCCGAGGCACCCTCCGCCAAGCCCCTGTGCGCCTGCACCGACCACACCCACGACGAGGTGCGCGAGGCCATCCGTGAAAAGCACTTCACCAATATTCTGCAAGTCATCGAACACATGGATTGGCGCACGCCCGATGGGTGTGCCGCCTGTCGCCCGGCGCTCAATTACTACCTCATCTCCACCTGGCCCGGCGAGGCGGAGGACAATCCGCAGTCGCGTTTCATCAACGAGCGTGCACACGCCAATATCCAGAAGGACGGTAGCTACTCGGTGGTGCCCCGCATGTGGGGCGGCCTGACCAATCCCAAGGAGCTGCGCGCCATCGCCGACGTGGTGGACAAGTTCGATGTGCCGGAGATGAAGGTCACTGGCGGTCAGCGCATCGATCTGTTCGGCGTGAAGAAGGAAGACCTGCCCGCCATCTGGGCCGACCTCAATGCCGCCGGCATGGTCTCCGGTCACGCCTACGGAAAATCCCTGCGTACGGTAAAAACCTGTGTCGGCAAGAGCTGGTGCCGCTTCGGTACCCAGGATTCCACCGGCCTCGGCGTCAAGCTGGAACAGCTCACCTGGGGTTCGTGGATGCCGCATAAATTCAAGATCGCCGTCTCCGGCTGCCCACGCAACTGTGCCGAGGCGACCATCAAGGACTTCGGCGTGGTCTGCGTAGACTCC
>JANTGX010000022.1 GCA_024762755.1 Gammaproteobacteria bacterium | reverse complement strand
CTGCTCGAGACCCTGCGGATCACCCGCCTGTTCCCGGTCATCGGCAGCATGGACGACGGCCTGCGCCGGCGCATGATGCTGATCACCTTCGTCATCCTCTTCATCCTCGCCTCCATCGAATCTTCGCTGGCCTATATGCGTGACCTGCTGGCGCTGGACCGTGAGGCCATCGCCCAGTCCCTGGCCGGTGGTGGCATGGTGGAGGCACGCTTTCGCTGGATTCCGGCCATCGGCCAGATGGTGATGGGCTTCATCCTGCCCTTTGCCCTGGCCTTCGTCGCCATCCCGCTGGAGTCGTTCATCCATTCCGCGCGCACCGTGCTGGGCCTGGCCTCGGCGGCGCTGTTGCGGGCACTGGCCTTCGGCCTGCGTCTGGCGGGCAACCTGGCCTATCAGACGGGAAAGGTGCTGGTGGGTCTGTACGATCTCGTCATCATGCTGCCACTGCGGGTGGAACAGGCCATTGCCGGGCGGCGCCGAGTCGAGGGATTCCAAGATCGGCGAGACGAACCGTCGGTTGACGTACTGCCGGCCGAACAGAGTGTGAAATGAGGAGAGTGGAGATGAAAAACCTGATACTGATCTGTGTACTGGCGATGAGCCTGTCAACGATGGGCTGCTCCGAGGACGAGCACAAAGCGAAGTCCAGGGCTGTCTATATGTTGTTGGACACCTCGGGCACCTACACCGAGGAGTTGGACAAGGCGCAGAAGATCATCAACTATCTTTTGCTGACGCTGGACAGCGGCGATTCGGTAGCAGTGGCGCGGATCGATAGCGGCAGCTTCAGCGAGAAGGACATCATCGCCAAGGTGACCTTCGACCTGCGACCCAGCACGGTCAACGAACAGAAGCGGGCCTTCAAGCGCAAGATCGACGCTTTCGTGGAGAGTGCCCACGGCAGCGCGCATACGGATATCACCGGCGGTATCCTGCAGGCCGGCGAATATCTCGCCGAGACCGGCGCCGACGAGCGCTACGCCCTGATCTTCTCCGATCTCGAGGAGGACCTCGAGATCGGTCAGGTGCGAGACTTCCTGATCCCCTTGATGGACGTTCAGGTTATCGCCCTCAATGTCACCAAACTGCGCACGGACAACGTCGATCCGCGGGACTATCTGCACCGCCTCGACGACTGGGCACGACGGGTGCAGCAGGGTGGCGGCAGTTGGAAGGTGGTCAACGATCTCGAGCGGCTGGACGGCCTGCTGAAGTCCTAAATCCAACAGACTCCCGGCGCGAAGTGAAAAGCGCAAAATGCAAGAGGCCGGCCGGGGAGGATCCCGGCCGGCCTCTCTTCAATTGCCTCTGCCGCAGGCTCAGTGGCGCTGGATGGTGGCCTTCTCCACCAGCAGGGGATACTTGTAGCCCATGCCGAAGTCGGTATCGAGGACCACGGTACCGGTGACGGTGACCTTGTCGCCGACATTGGCGGTCTGCTGGCTGGTGACCACCAGGTCGTTGGTCTCGGGGCCGCCGGTACCGTCCTGAATGTGCAGGAAGTTGCGACGCATGATGCCGTTGTTGACCTTCACCACCTTGCCGCTGACGGTGACCTGCTTGCCGGCGAGGGCGGCGCGTTGCGTATTGACCTGGTCCACGGTCAGGGTGGTGGCGGCCATGGCGCTGCCGACGAGGAGGGCGAGCAGGCAGAAGGTGAGGGTCTGTATGCGGTGTTTCATGTTTGCGTTCCTTGAGTCTCGATGGATGTATCCCAGTTGGGGAGGATGCCCGTTTGCAGTCACGCCGCTTGGTGGGGCGGGGGTGGCATGCCGACGACCCTGTCGCGACGGGGCCACGCCGCCCGCCACTATACGTGATTCCATGGGCGCATTGCGTCCGGCGCGAACCGCCGGCCACCGAGCTTCGATAGCGTGCGCGCGGCAAGGTTCACTCTGTGTCTCTGCGGGGGGCGCGGGCGGCGCGATGATCAGCGCGCGCTGCGTACCGCCTCGTGCTCCTGGTACCAGGTGTGCAACGCTGCCAGGGGCATGGGGCGGGCGATGTGGTAACCCTGGGCGCCGTCGCAACCACTGAGTTGCAGGCACTCCAGGCCCTCGGCCTGTTCCACGCCCTCGGCGATGACGCGCAGGCGGAGGTTGTGCGCCAGGTCGATGGTGGAGCGGACGATGATGGCGTCGTCTTCGTCGTCGAGCATGTCCATGACGAAGGATTTGTCGATCTTCAGCTCGTTCACCGGCAGCATCTTCAGATAGGCCAGGGAGGAGAGGCCGGTGCCATAGTCGTCGATGGACAGGTTCACCCCCATATGGCTCAAGGCCTCCAACACCTGGCGGGCGTGGGCCGGATCCTGCATCACCGCGCTCTCGGTGATCTCCAGGGTGAGCCGCTTGGCCGCCAGGCCGTTCTCGCCGAGCAGTCTTTCCACCTGCGTCGGCAGGTGGGGGTCTTGCAGGTTCCAGGCCGAGAGATTGACGGAGATCTGCAACGAAAGCTGTGCCCGCTGCCAGGTTGCGGCGTCGCGGATGGCCTGGCCCAACACCCAGCGGGTGAGATCGGCGATGAGACCGGCGTGTTCGGCCATCTGCACCACCTGCTCGGGGGAGACCCAACCCCGCTGCGGGTGCCGCCAGCGGAGCAGGGCCTCGGCGCCGAAGGGCTGTTGGTCGAGCAGACGGATCTGCGGCTGGTAGTGGAGCTGGAATTGGCCGCTGGGGGTGAGCAGTTCCTGGCGCAGATCACCCAGCAGGGCCAGGTTGTCGACGTCCATGCGAATCATGCCGGGGTCGAAGAAGGCGTAGTCCTGGCGTCCCCGCTTGGCGCTGTACATGGCGATGTCGGCGTGCTGCAGCAGGGTGTCGGCATCCCGGCCGTGCTCCGGGCAGAGGGCGACACCGATGCTGGCACCGACATACAGGTTCTGGTTATTCAGGCAGATGGCCTGGGTGATCTGGGCGGTGATCTTCTCCAGCAGGGTGTCGAGTTGTTCACCGTCGATGTCGGGGCAGGCGATGGCGAACTCGTCGCCGCCGAGGCGGGCCACCGTGTCCATCTTGCGCAGGCAGGCCTGCAGGCGCTGGGCGATGATCTGCAACACCTGGTCGCCCACGCCGTGGCCGAGGCTGTCGTTGATCTCTTTGAAGCGGTCGAGGTCGATGAGGAACAGGGCGGACTGGCTGTCGTGGCGCTGGGCCAGCCGGATGGCCTGCTCCAGGCGGTCGTGCAGCAGGGCGCGGTTGGGCAGCCCGGTGAGGGTGTCGTGCAGGGCCTGGTGTTCCAGCGCCAACTGCCGGTGGCGGATCTGCCGGCGCATGGCGTTGAAGGCGTCGATCAGGCGATGGATCTCCCGGCTGCCACGGGTCGGCAGGGGGAGCTGTTCGGTCGGTGCATCGCCGTCGCTGAAGCTCTCGGCGATGCGCGCGATGGGGCCGAGCACGGAACGCGAGAGCATGAGATAGACCAGGCCGACGAAGCCCAGGGCGATGACGGTGAAGCCCCACAGCTCCAGATTGACCTGCCCGGCAGCGGCCTCCACCCGCGCCGTGTTGCGCGACGACCAGGCGAGCAGGGCCTGGTCGATGGCCGTCAGGTCGTCCTCCACGGCCAGTTGCTTGGGCTGGATGAACTGGGCGATGTAGTGGGCGTCGGCCCGCCACACCTTGGCCTCACGCAGCTTTTTCAGGTCCTGGAAGTCCTGATACCACTTGATGGCGCGGTAGCGCATCACCGGCAGGGCCTCCTCGGTCTCCATGCCCAGCTGACCGGCGTCCTTGAGCTTCTCCAGTGCCGTCAGGCGTTGCAGGATCTCGTTGTGCAGCAGGTCGATGTTCTGTTCCTGGGCGATGCGCTCGATGCGGTTGAGGCCGGCGAAGCGTATCAGGATGGCGCGGAAGTCGAGGATCTGCCGCCGCCACATGTCGCGGATCTGCGCCAGCTGGCGATACAGCCCGGAGGCGTAACTGTCGCCGTCTTCGTTGGCCACCTCTTGCAGGGCCAGGGTGACGGCGGTCTCGAACTCGCTGTTGGATTCCAGCAGCACCCGGTTGATATAGGGCAGCATGGGATAGACCCAGTTGGGGTCCTGGCTCAGCTGCATGAGTTCCAGCAGGTCGTGGCGCAGGCCGCCCAGGTCGCGGCGCAGGGCGGCGGCGGGCCGTTGCAGCTCCAGGCCGGCCTCGCTGAAGGCGGCGATCTGCCACAGGCGTTCGAGTTGCTCGGTGGCCTCGTCGAGGTGCTGGCGGATGGCCTGACGGTCTTCCGGGCGGGGTGAGATGAGTAGCTTGTCGAGGCTGGCATTGACGCGCCACAGGGCCCTGCGCACCTGGCCGATGATCTGGGTCACGCTGTCGCGCAGCTGCAGGGCCTCGGTGCCCTTGCTGGTGACGCGGCTGACATAGAGACTGCTGGCCAGGGTGCTGGCCAGGAGGACGACCGCGATGACCGCGGAGACGATCAGGTAGCGGGTTCGGAGGCTGGGTTGCTGCTGGGGCGGTGGCCTGTCCATGATGCTCCGGGTCGTGATCCCCCTGGCGTCCCTGGGGAAGGGCCAAGAGGCTGCCCTATTGCCGACGAAATCGATGGAAATATGACATTTTATCGGCAGGGGTACAGCCTAGTTTAGCGACGGATTTTTCGATAGGCCCATAGAATTTGCGTGGAATCAGACGCGGGCCAGCTCGTGGGTGTCGAGGGGGTAGCCGCGGTCGCGGTAGAAGCGGAAGCGCTGACGCCCCTGCTGTCGGGCTGTCTCGTCGCCACCCACGACCTCGGCGACGCGCAGGAAGCGGCTGAAGAACAGGGGCACTTCGGGGGCGAGGTTGATGAGGATGTCGCTGTCCACCTCGGGCGCCGCCTCGCTGCCCAGCAGGATGGGCGATTCGGCGGTCTCACCGACCCGGTAGGTCTCGTGGGGCAGGAAACTCCCTTCACGGAAGGTCCACAACATCTCGTCCAGGCGCTGGGCCTGCTGGGGGCTGGCGGTGTGGATATAGATGCGGTGACCAAGGCCGTAGGCCTTTTCCGCCAGCTTGCAGGCGAGCTGCTCCTGTGCACCGGCCTTGAGGATGTAGAAATCGACCTTGGTCATGGAAACCGCGCCCTAGCGCTTCTCGGTACAGCGGTCGAGCAGGTATTGGGTGAGCAGGGGTACCGGGCGGCCGGTGGCCCCTTTTTTGTCACCGCCGAGCCAGGCCGTGCCGGCGATGTCCATGTGTGCCCAGTGGTATTTCTTGGTGAAGCGGGCGAGGAAGCAGCCGGCGGTGATGGCGCCGCCTTCGCGGCCGCCGATGTTGGGGATATCGGCAAAGTTGCTCTTCAGCTGGTCCTGGTAGTCGTCCCACAGCGGCAGCTCCCAGGCCCGGTCACCGCTGCTCTTGCCGGCGTTCATCAGGTCGTGCACGAGGGGGTGATGGTTGCCCATCACGCCGCTGGCGTGTTTGCCGAGGGCGATGACGCAGGCGCCGGTGAGGGTGGCCACGTCGATCACGGCCTCCGGCTCGAAGCGTTCGGCATAGCTGAGGGCATCACACAGGATCAGGCGGCCTTCGGCATCGGTGTTGAGGATCTCGATGGTCTGCCCGGACATGCTGGTGACGATGTCGCCGGGTTTGTTGGCGGCGCCGTCGGGGAGGTTTTCGCAGCTGGGGACGACCACCGTCAGGTTGATGGGCAATTGCAGTTCGCAGCAGGCGACCAGGGTGCCGAGGACGCCGGCGGCGCCGCACATGTCGTATTTCATCTCATCCATGGCGGCGGCGGGCTTGAGGGAGATGCCGCCGGCGTCGAAGGTGATTCCCTTGCCCACCAGCACCACCGGCTTGGCCTTGGCCTTGCCACCGCGATATTCGGCGGTGATCAGCTGTGGTGGCTCCACCGAGCCCTTGGCCACGGAGAGGAAGGCGCCCATGCCCAGTTTCTCGATCTGGGCCTTGTCCAGCACGTTGACCTTGAGCTTGGGATATTTCTTGCTCAGGGCCTGGGCTTGTTTGGCCAGGTAGGTGGGGGTGCAGACATTGCCGGGCAGGTTGCCCAGATCCTTGGCCACGGCGACGCCATCGGCGATGGCTTGGCCTTCACGCACGGCGGCCTCGCCGTTGGCCAGTTCGCTGCGTCGCGGTACCATCAGCGTGAGTTTGCGCAGGGGGCGGCGGGTATCGTCTTTCTTGCTCTTCAGGGTGTCGGTGCGGTGCAGGGCGTGGCGGGTGCTCTCCACGGCATGGCGTATCTTCCAGTGCAGGTCGCGGCCTTTGACGGTGATTTCGCTCAGGTAGCAGGACGCCTCCATGGTGCCGGTCTCGTCGAGCCGGGTGACCGCGCTACCGATGATCTCGCGGTATTCCTTGTCGCCGATATCGCGCTCACGGCCACAGCCCACCAACAGTACGCGGTCGGCCAGCACGCCCTTGAGGTTGTGCATGAGCAGGGTCTTGCCGCGTTTGCCTTCCATGTCGCCGCGGCGCAAGAGGGTGGAGATGAAGCCCTCGCTGGCCTTGTCCAGGGCCTCGGCGGCGGGGGTGAGGCGGCGCGGCTCGAGGATGCCGACGACGACGCAGGCTGAACGCTGTTTTTCGGGGTTACCACTCTTTACGCTGAATTCCATCGGATTCTCGTTCCTGTTTGGCTAAGTCTGTGTGGGCTGGGCGGTTTTGTTTGCGGGGCTTTTGTTATAGTGGTCCCGCCGGGCGGCCCCTGCGTACAACCTGAAGTGATCGATATGGGTTGAAAAGAGGGGTTTGAGGTTGTTTCTCGTCAATACGCTAGTTTACTCCAACATTATGGCGCGTCCACCTTCTCTGGGCCGGCAAGGGCGCCGTTGAGAATTACCGTGATCATCGACCGTTATATCGCTCGCGAAGTATTGCAGACCCTGCTTGCCGTGATGTTGGTGCTGTTGCTGATCTTTCTCGGCCGTTTTTTTGCCCTTTTCCTCTCCGATGCCCTCGCCGGGCGCATCTCCTCGGCCATCGTCCTCGACATGCTCATGTTGCGCACCGTGACCGCGCTCGGCCTGATGTTGCCCTTTGCCCTCTATGTGGCCGTGTTGTTGGCCTTCGGTCGTCTCTACAAGGACAACGAGATGACCGCGCTGGCGGCCTGTGGGGTGGGTATGGGGCGGGTGCTGCGGACGGTGTTGGTCCTCGGTCTGCTGTTGAGTGTATTGGTGGGGGTCCTCTCCTTGTGGAGCTCTCCCTGGGCCTATGAGACCTCGACCCGCCTGCGCGAAGAGGCGGCGGCCGGCGATGCCTTCGCTGCGGTGAACGCGGGACGCTTCAACCTGATCGGCGGGGGCGAACGGGTGTTCTATGTGGAATCCCTGTCGCAGGATCGCAGCGTGCTGCAAGACGTCTTCGTCTCCGATCGACGCCGCGATGGGCTGACCCTGTACTCTGCCGCCAGTGGCTATCGTGAGCACGACCCGGACACCGGCGTGAGCTATTTGGTGTTGCTGGACGGCTTTCGCTACGAGGGGCGGCCGGGGGCGCTGGATTTCCGTATCTACCGTTTTGCCAAGAATGCGGTGCGTCTGGACGAGGGTGAGGTGAAGACCCTCAAGCGACGCCTGCAAGCCTTGCCCAGCGGTCGTCTTTGGGGTTCGCCGCGGGCCAACGAGGCGGCCGAGTTGCAGTGGCGTCTTTCCATGCCCCTGGCGACCGTCCTGCTGGCCCTGCTGGGTGCGCTGCTCAGTCGCACCTCTCCGCGCCAGGGGCGTTATGCCAAGCTGTTCGTCGCTATCCTGATCTTCATCATCTATTACAACACGCTCGGGGTAGCGAAGAATTGGGTGGTGCGCGGTGTGGTTCCGGTGGAACTGGGTGTTTGGTGGGTGCATGGCCTGATGCTGTTGCTGGTGGCGGTGCTGGCCGTGCGCCAACTAGGCCCGCGCTGGCTGCTCGCGCGACTGCGTGGACAGGTGGCGGTATGACCATCATCGATCGTTACCTGGCGCGCAGTGTGGTCTGGAGCACCTTCGTCACTCTGCTGGTGTTACTCACCCTGTTCACCTTCTTTGCCTTCATGGACGAGGTGTCGGACATCGGCAAGGGCGACTATGGGGTATGGCAGGCAGTGATCTACGTCTTGTTGACCACGCCTAAGCTGACCGCCCAGCTGTTCCCGGTGGCGGCCCTCATCGGCAGCACCCTCGGCCTCGGCATGCTGGCCAGCAACAGCGAGCTGGTGGCGATCCGTGCCGCTGGTGTCTCCCTTTGGCGCATCGTCTGGTCGGTGATGAAGGTGGGCCTGGTGTTCGTCCTGCTCACCCTGCTCATCGGTGAGGGTCTGGCACCGGTGGCCGAGGAACGCGCCCAGGCCCTGCGCTCGGTGGCCAAGTCGAGCAAGCTGGATCTCGGTGGGCCGACGGGTTTCTGGGCGCGCGATGGCCGCAGCTTTGTCAACGTGCGCGAATTTCTCCCCGGCGAACGCCTGGGTGGCATCACCATCTACCGCTTCGATGACCAACACCAGCTGCAGCGCATGTTGGTGGCAAGCACCGCCGAATATCGTGACGGACACTGGGTATTGCGAGACATCGTCAGCAACACCCTGAGCTGGGAGGGTGTCAGCAGCCGGCACATCGCCAGCGAGCCGTGGGAGACGCGCCTCAGCCCGGATCTGTTGGGGGTGGTGACGGTGAAGCCGAACACCCTCTCCATCGTCGGTCTATACGAGTACGTCGAATACCTGCACGAGAATGGCCTCGATGCCGCGGTCTACGAACAGGCCCTGTGGGGAAAGCTGGTGGCGCCGCTGGTCACTGGAGTAATGGTGTTTCTTTCCCTCTCTTTCGTCTTTGGCCCGCTGCGTTCGGTGAGCATTGGCCATCGTATCCTGGTGGGCACACTGGTGGGGATCGGTTTCCATCTGAGTAATCAGATGTTCGGCTACCTGGGCCTGGTGGTGGGCATCGACCCGGCGCTCACCGCCCTGCTGCCCCTGTTGCTGGCCCTGGCACTGGGGATCTGGCTGATCCGTCGGGTCTATTGAGAATGGGGTGGTCGTGCCACCGGGGTAGGTTCCAGAAAGAATCGGACCAAGAAAAAAGGGCGCAGCCCTTGCGGTGCTGCGCCCTGTCGTCCGACTGCGGCTCTACTCAGCGCGGTCGGGTCAGCTCTCGAGCTCCAGTCCGGGGTTGTCGCCCAGGCCCTTGATGCGCGGAATATTGAGGTCTTTCACGCGGATGGTGTCCTGGGCGCGGATGTATTCTGCGACCACGTCCCAGATGGGGGTGCCCTCGCGTTTCTCCATGCTCGCCCAGCCGGCCAGGCGATACTTCTTGCGGGCGTCTATCGGCTTGCCATCGAGTTCCATGTCGCCGATGCGTGCCCCGATCTTCTTCGACAGATCGATGCTGTATTTCAGGCCGCCCACGCGCACCATGTCGCCACCCTGCTGGTAGTAGGGGTCCTCGTTGAACAGGTTGTCGGCGACGTCCTCGAGGATCACCTTGATCTGCTCGCCGCTCACCTCGCTGAGGGTGGCGGTGGGGTAGGTGATGGCGGTCTGCGTCATTACATGCTCGAAAGTGATGGGCTCACCGGGCATCACGCTGACACCCCAGCGGAAGCCGGGCGAGAAGGCGATCTCTGCCTCCTGTACGTCGAGCATGGCATCGAGGATCAACTGATCGAAGGTGCCGTTGAAATTGCCGCGACGGTAGAGAAGGTCGTCGGTCACGCCGAGTTGTTCGTTGAGATCCTCCAGGTAGGGCTTGCGCACGTCGGCGATGTACTTGGACATCTTCGCATCGGGTTCGATGTAGTTGGAGAACACGGGCAGCAGACGGTAGCGATAGTCGCGCACCTTGCCCTTGCGGACGTCGAAATCGAGCACACTGAGGAACTTGCCATTGGAGCCGGAGTTGATCACCAGGGTGGTGCCGCCGGCGTTCTTCACCTCGGTGGGGCGCGGTATGGCGTCGTGGGTGTGGCCACCGAGGATGGCGTCGATGCCGGTCACCCGGCTGGCCATCTTCAGGTCGACGTCCATGCCATTGTGCGAAACCACCACCACGACCTGAGCTCCGTCTTCGCGCGCGGCATCCACGGTCTGCTGCATCTTGTCTTCACGGATGCCGAAGCTCCAGTCGGGAACCATCCAGCGCGGATTGGCGATGGGTGTGTAGGGGAAGGCCTGACCGATGACGGCCGTGGGTACACCGTTCATCTCTTTGATTACATAGGGCCGGAAGACGTCCTCCTCCCACTGATTGTCGATGACGTTCTGGGCGACGAAGTCGATATGACCCGTGAGATCCTTGTCGATGATCTCCTTGACCCGCTCGGCGCCGAAGGTGAATTCCCAGTGCCCGGTCATGACGTCGACACCGAGCAGTTTGGTGGCATCGACCATGTCCTGGCCGTTGGTCCACAGGGAGGTGGCTGAGCCCTGCCAGGTGTCTCCACCATCGAGCAGGAGCGCGTGGGGTCGCTGGCCTCGCAGGTGTTTCACCAGAGTGGCGAGGTGGGCGAAGCCTCCGACCTTGCCATATTTCTTTGCCGCTTCGACGAAGTCCAGGTAGGTGAAGGCATAGGCCTCGGGGGTGCCGGGCTTGATGCCAAAGTATTTGAGGAAATGCTTGCCCACCAGATGCGGCGGGCGCCCCTTCATGCTGCCAATGCCGATATTGATGTTGGGTTCGCGGAACCAGATGGGCATCAATTGAGCATGGCAATCGGTGAAATGAAGGAAGGAGACGTTGCCGAAGGTCGGTACGTCGTACATCTTTTCGGTGGGAACGCTGTTTCGGGTGGCGGCGACGCCGGGCAAGGCGACGCCGGCCGCACTGGCAACGGCAAGCATTTGGAGAAATTCGCGGCGTGAAATGTTCATGCGGGTGCTCCTGGCTGGTTGTACGCTACGTTTTGGACGTTTTTCATTATGGTTTTCAAGAATGTCTGGTTTGGAGGCGTCAGCTGCCGCGCCCCTGCCCAGTCCTGTCCAGGTTGAGGCATCGGCCGTGAGCTCGATCGGCCAATGGGACGGGCTGACTTGATTGGATATTTAGAGATATCGTCATGGGCATTCTGCATCGAACGCCGCGGTGAAAGCTAGTCCACCACAGTGTCCAGAAGGGTTATTCAGTAATGGCAATATGGAATGCGCCACTTATGCTTTACGGGTAAATTGTTTCGATCCTGTGCTCGGAGACAATGGCGTTGCAATGTCGCGAGGAGAGACACAAAAAAGCCCGGCAAGGAAATCGCCGGGCTTTTCACTATTCACAAACGGGCTTGTGATCTCATGCCTTATTTACGTGCACCGGGACCATTCCAGGGAATACCGTTGCTCATGTAGGTGAGGAAGTATTCCATGTCACGATACTGAGGGCTCTGGGCCTTGAAGGGCCGCGCGCGTACCTGCTTGTTGCAGCCACCGAAGCGACGATGCAGTGTGCCCATACCGCCCCACTTCGAACGATAGACGGGAAAGTGGGAGGGGTGGCCCAGGGCCGGTGATAGGATGTCGGCACGGATGCGTTTGCCAGCATGGTCGACGTGGCAATGTGCGCAGGCCATGTTGAGCTGGCCGCGACGGGCGTAGAAGAAGTGCTTGCCATGCTCATAGGCGTCCCGTGCACGCTGGTCGAACGGGATCTTGATGTCGATCTTTTGGCCGCGGGTGGTGTAGGCCATGTAGGCAGAGATCGAGGCGATCTTGCCCTTCTTGTATTTGAGGGGCTTTTCACCGTTCTTGGTGCGGCATTCGTTGATGGCCGACTCCAGGGTTTCGACCCGGCCCTTGTCGATGTCGTAGTAAGGGTAGTCGCCCTTTACACCGATGCCGCCATTGCGAAAGCAGCTGGCGTAGGTCTTGCCGTTCTTGAAGGGGGTGTTGAACAGCTCTTCACCTTCCTCGATGGCGATCTCGTAGGGGGGGAATTCCTCGATGGCCTCCCACTGTTCACGCGAGGCGGCGTCCAGTGCATAGACGCCGTTGGCGTATTCATCCAGTGGTACATTGGGGAAACGCTTCAGGAAATAGCCCTGAAAGGCCTTCAGATCGTCCTCAGGGCTGGCCTGGCCGACCAGCGGTGTAGTGCCGAGCACGCTTACTGCTGCTGCTATGACAAGCAGTTTATTCATTGTTGCTCCTCCATCCGTTTAACGGTGCTAGCCGATTTGGCCGACCGTCTTTTAATTGTCGATCGCTTTGCTAGGGGTTGAGGCGTCAGCCGATTTTGACTTCTGCGCTCGCGCTTTCGCCCATATTGTCTTCCCAGCTGACCTTCAGGGTGTCGCCCTTGGCGGCGCCGGTGAACTTGAAGGCGATGTAGGGATTCTTGGAAATGGCGACGCCCCAGTGGGCAACGATGACTTTGTTGCCCTTGTGCTCGGCTACGACTTCCTTGATGAAGTGAGCAGGGATCTTCTTGCCGGTCTTTTTGTCTTTACGCAGGCCGGTTTCCATGGGGTGGCTCATCAGTGCCTTAACCTCGACCACGTTGCCTTTTAGTTTGGCGCGAACTCGAATCTTCTTCTTGGCCATCGTTCTAATCCTCTATCTATGAACTTGTCAGTTGTCTGCTGAAAAAAAGGGTTAACCGCCGCAGCCGCCGATGGTGACCTTGACGGCCTTCTTGGCACTGTAGAGTTTGCCGCCGGATCTCACGACGGCGATCAGATCGGAGGTTTTGCCCATTTTGACTCGGCAGGAGACGAAGCCTTTGGTGGTCGGGCCAAGGTCATAGCTACAGGCCAGTGGCACGGGATTCTTGGCGATGTAGACGGCCATGACGTCGACGCCGGGCAGGGTGGTGGATACGGTGATGGGTACCACGGCGCCGTTTTCGGCGATGTCCGGTGCCTTGATCTTGACGTCACTGCTTTCGGTGACATCGGAAGAGCCCATGACGAGTTCGATGCCCTGGTTCAGGTCCTTGGCTTCGAAGGCGGCCTTGGGCCAGGCGGCGAGCACCATCTTGGGGGTCAGCAGACCTGCGGTGGCGGCGACGCCCAACATGCCGCTGGCAACGGTACCTTTGAGGAAGCTTCTGCGTTTCATGATCTTGTTATCTCCTTCTGGGGTTTTGGTCTGGTGTGCGCTGATCGCGTCAGAGGGTATGAATGAATTCGACGACTTTGTCGAGTTCGTCTTCGGTCAGGACCTTGTATTTGCCAAAGGGTGGCATGATGCTGTTGGGATTGAACTTGGTCATGTCCCAGATCACGGTACGCAGCTCACTTTTGTCGGGGTAGCTTTCGGCCATGTTCTTGAGTGCTGGGCCGATGTTGCCCGGCATGGCACCGCCCTTGATCTCATGGCAGGCCAGGCAGTTGCCCTTTTTGCGGTCGAAGGCCAAAGCCTTGCCCTGCTCGATCACCGATGCCCCCTCGGCGGCGTTGGCGGGCTGTGTGACGGCGGTCAGGCCTCCCATTACCAAGGACATTGCACCGGCGAGAGCCAGTGTCGTGCTAGCGGATTTCCGCATCGCTGCTTCCTCCTTCCTGTTGAGTAGTCGGATATTATTAGACGGATTTATCCAAACATTTATTCGACTTATTTATAGCCGGTTTTTGGATGTTGTTGTCGGGCAGGCGGCCTGCCTTGAAATTATTATTGGTGGTGAATCCGGGCAAATGAATCTGCCTTCTTGTTTCTGTTTTGTTTCTGTTGTTGCCTTGCTCAACACGATGAGGCGCTGTGCAAGTTTGTCTCTTATACCAGAATTGAACGTCAGTACAATAGGTCGGGAAAATTTAGTGCCATTCCGTGGGTTCTGTCACGGGGCAGTTTTGTCAGACGCCATGTTGGCACTCTTCACCTCGTCTTTCCAGGCCTCGAGGCGTGCCTGCATGGCCAATCGGCGGTATTCGTCATCCTCCAGGGCAGTAATGGCCTGTTGCAGATAGTCAATGGCCTGCAGGGTGTTGCCGTCGCTGTAGGCGAGTTCGGCGAGGGACTGATAGGCACCGGCGAGTTGGCCTGCTGCCTTGGCTGCTCGGGCATGTAGCGCATAGAGGTGACGGTCGGGATGTAGGCGCAGTTGCTGGGTCAAGAGTGAGCTGGCCTCGGCAGGCTGGCCTTCGGCCAACAAGGCCTTGGCCAGGAGTCCGCTGAGCAGGGTGTTCTGTGGATAGAGGGCCAAAGCGGCCTGCAGGATCTGCCGGGCCTCGGCCGGACGCTGCGCGGCGAGCTCGATTTCGCCGGCGGTATAGGGATAGATCAGGCGATGGCTGTCTGCCGCAATCAGGCTGTCGAGGAGGGACCGGGCACGAGCGTATTCCCCCCGGCGTGCCGCCGCCAGGGCCTTGCCGTATTGCGCGGCGGCCGGCGTAATGTCGAGTTCGTCCAGGGACTTGAGGAAGCTGGCGGGATCCCTGTCGAAGGACAGGGTGCGCACCTTGATGAGTTGGAAGTCCAGTTCGTCATGGTGTGGCGCGGTGGGAGACTGATCGGCCCGATTCCGGGCATCGGCGATGCGCGATAGCGTCAGGGGGTGGGTCTGCAGCATCTCCACGGCATACAGGCCGGCGTAACGATTGCTGGATTGAAGCTTCTCAAAGAAGCTCACCATGTCGTGAGGGTCGTAGCCGGCACGGCTCATCATGGCGATGCCGATGCGGTCGGCCTCCTGCTCGTGTTGGCGGGAGTAGTTGAGCTGTTGCTGCACCGAGCCGGCCAGGGTGCCGCTGAGTACGGCCTGGCCGGCCTGGGGGCTCTGGCTGCCGATGACGATGGCCGCCACCAGGGCCGCCAGCGTGGTCAGCTCCATGTTCTGGCCCTGTTCGACGGAGCGCAACAGGTGCCGTTGCACGACGTGGGCCAGCTCATGGGCCAGCACGGAGACGAGTTCGCCTTCCTTTTCCGAAGCAGTGATCAGCCCCGTGTGAATGCCGATATAGCCGCCGGGACCGGCAAAGGCATTGATGGAAGGGTCGTCGACGAGAAAGAGATGAATGGGCTGTTCATAGCCGTCCACCTGGGAGACGAGGCGTTCGGCGAGGTTTTGCAGGTAGTCCTCGATGAGCGGGTCGTCGCGCAGCTTCAGGGCTTGGCGTACGTTGCGCATGTATTCGCGCCCGATCTGCTGCTCTTCGGCCGGGGTGATGATCTGGCCGGCGGCATCACCGATATCGGGCAGTTTGAGGGCGTCGTCGGCGCCGGCATGGGCCGGGGCCGCTGACAGGCCGAGTACGAGGAGGAGGCAGAGCAGCAGGGGGCGAATAGACATGGCGAGGCGGGATCGAGTTTCTTCGCGGCAGGCGGACGATCGCGGCGTGGAGTGTAGCAGGGTCTGTTGCAAGGCGTGGCGACGCTGCGGCGGCTCGTGCTTCATGGCTTCGGTGAAATCATATCTGAGTCAGTGGCTTGGGTTCTCTCTGCATGGCCAGTATGTCGGCTGATCTGATGCGAGCATGAGATATTTCAGGTTTTCGTCATGCCCGGGATGAGATGCCCGCATCCATGAATGGTTCACGAGAGGGAGACGTGCGGCTTGCAATCCGCGAATCTTTCAAATATAAGTGGACAATTGAATTCTAATAAAGGTTTCACTCGCGTAAGACGCGCAACCACCACCAATAAAGGAGCAACGACATGGCAGATTTCGATCAAGAACTGGATGCATCCGGCCTCAACTGCCCCCTGCCCATCCTGCGGGCGAAGAAGGCCCTCGGCGCCATGAGCGCGGGCCAGGTCCTGCACATCATCGCCACCGATCCCGGTTCCGTGAAGGACTTCGAGGCCTTTGCCAAGCAGACCGGTAACGAACTGATGGAATCCCGCGAAGAAGGCGGCAAATTCCATTTTCTGATCAAAAAGAGCTGACGGGCGGCGCAAGCCACTCCCGGAGGGGGTTTTATGTCTGAGAAGAAGCTGGCGATCATCGCCACGAAGGGAACGCTGGATTGGGCCTATCCTCCCCTGATCCTGGGTTCCACGGCCGCCGCCCTGGGCTACGAGGTGGAGATCTTCTGCACCTTCTACGGCCTTCAGCTGCTGCGCAAGAAGTTGGATCTCAAAGTCACGTCACTGGGCAACCCAGGCATGCCCATGCCCATGCCCATGCCGGTATTGGTACAGGCATTGCCGGGTATGCAGTCCATGATGACCGTGATGATGAAGCAGAAGATGAAGTCCAAGGGTGTGGCCAGTCTCGAAGAGCTGCGAGAGCTGTGTATCGAGGCCGAGGTCCGCATGATCGCCTGTCAGATGACGGTGGATCTGTTCGACTTCAGCACCAGCGATTTCATCGATGGCATCGAGTACGGTGGTGCGGCGACCTTCTTCGAGTTTGCCGGGGAATCCGATATCAC
>JANTGX010000021.1 GCA_024762755.1 Gammaproteobacteria bacterium | reverse complement strand
CGACCGCCGGCAGACCCTGCCGCTCCTCCTGTTCCAGACGCGCCACCACCCGCTGCTTGTCGGCCACGGCCTGCTCGAAGGCGGCCAGATCACGCCCCTGCAGGGCCGCATACTCGGCCATCAGCGCCGACAGCATGGCGCTGGCACCGGCCTGTTGCTGCACCAGGATCAGGCGCAGCCGCTCCTCTCGGCTCTCGGCGTGCATGGCCTAGGGGGCCTCCAGGTCGGCTTCGAACTGGATGAACTTCTCCGCCACGCGCAGGGGGTTGATCTGGTAGACGCCGGCGTCGATGGCCGACTTGAGGCTCTCCACCCGTGAACCGTCCACCAGCCCGGCGTCGTCCTGCGCGGCATCCACGTGCAGTCCCTTGGCCTGCAGTTGCAGGGTGACGCTGTCCGTGGCCGCCGCACCGCTGCCGTTCGCCGGCGCGGTGTCGGTCTGTTCGCTGCGTTTGTGCAGCGGGCTCTGGGCGTGATTGATACCTGTTATGTCGATGGCCATTGCGGGCTCCTGTGACTGCTCTCGAAACCAGTATCGGCAGTGGGATGAGAAACTTAAGGGCCGTTTTGCCACCCCTGTCAGAGTTTTGACACATGCTGGGGAAGGCGGACCGCCGGCAGCACTTGGTCGGCGATCGTCACCTTTAACGGCCGATTCGCCGCGGACCTTATGCGCACACCACGCTACATGGCGATGCGCACGGTGCCGGGGTCGACGGCGATGCCCTCGACGATGCGTTTGGAGCTCAGGTTGCGCACCGACAGGCGTTCACCGCGGGCGGCATCGGCCAGCGCCTTGCCTCGGCTGCGTACCTGCAGGCCGCCCAGGCTGACCAGGATACTCACCGCATCGCCACGCTGGATCACGCGCGGTGCCTTGAGCATGCGTGGGTCGAGCGGGGTGCCGGCGGGCAGGGCGCGCACGGCCCGCTTGCCCACCACGGCGTCGTCACGGCGGAAGTAGCCACCCGCCAGGCGACCGAGTTCCTGGCGCCGCGGCCGTACGTCGTCGGCACGCAGGATCTCGCCGCGACCGATGGGGCGGGAGGTGGTGAGTACCTCGCCGTAGAGGTGGATGCTGGCCGGCAGATAGACCGTCCACGGTTTGCCGTCCGGGCATTGCACGCCCACATTGAGCTTGCCCTGCAGGCGGGCGCCGGCGGGCAGGAAGGGTCGCAGTGGTCCCTGGCAGGGGGCGAGGCGCAGGCGCGGGTCGAGGCGGCCGAGGGTGATCTCGGCGCTGTTGTCCGCCTCGAGTACCAGCTGCGTCTGCAGGAACGTCCGCGCCGCCTCGCGCAGGGCATCCTGTGACTGGATGGCCGCCGGCGCCGCCGGTGTGCCGCTGCTCGCACACAGGGCGAGGAGGGCGAACAGGTGGACCAGCGGTCCGGCACGGCCTTGCCGGCGGAGGGCGTGGGTTTGCCGCCCTGCGGGTCGGCATCGGCCCCGGCGGCGTGAGGGATTGCAGGCGGTATCGGTCAGCTGGGGCATGGGTTCTCGTCTCGTCGGTTCAGGGGGCCGGGCATCCGCGGGCCGTTCACCCGGAGGGGATAGCAATGGTCGTGCCAGGCATCGTGATCACGCCGGCTCAAGGTTTCTTGGCGGGGTGTCGATAGGGGAATCAATCCCTCAACCTGTATGCAGATTTTTAGGAGTTGTGCCATGGCCGGAGTCCTCGACGGTGTCGACAAACGTACCCAGCTGGTGGGCGAGAATCGCCTGGAGCTGTTGTTGTTCCGACTGACCTCGAATCAGCTCTATGGCATCAACGTATTCAAGGTGCAGGAGGTGATCCGCTGTCCCGCCCTGACCCATGTGCCCAATGCCCACCCCATCGTGCGGGGCATCGCCAACATGCGTGGCAAGACCATCCCCGTCTACGACCTGGGCATGGCCCTGGGCTATGCCGGCATGGGTTCCATCGACAACGCCTTCGTCGTCATCGCCGACTACAACCGCACCGTGCAAGGCTTCCTGGTCAACGGCGTGGAGCGCATCGTCAACATGAACTGGGAGGAGATCCTGCCGCCGCCCAATGGCTCGGGCAGCAACAGCTATCTCACCGCGGTGACCCGGGTCGACGATAAACTGGTGGAGATCCTCGACGTGGAGAAGATCCTCGCCGAGGTGGTGGGCACGGTGTCGGACATCTCCGCCGATATTCTCGCCGGCAACGACGTCAGCGAGGCCAACAAGGTCCTGGTAGCGGACGACTCCAGCGTGGCGCGCAACCAGATCCGCCGTACCCTGGAACAGTTGGGCCTGGAGGCGGTGCTGGTCAAGGACGGCCAGGAGGCCCTGCGCTATCTCCAGCAGCAGGCCGAGGAGCACGGCGGTCTCGGAGATCAACTGACCATGGTGATCTCCGATGTGGAGATGCCCAACATGGACGGCTACACCCTGACCACGGAGATCCGCAAGGATCCCCGCCTGAAGGACCTGCACGTGGTCCTGCACACCTCGCTGTCCGGGGTGTTCAACGAGGCCATGGTGGAGAAGGTGGGCGCCAACAAGTTCATTCCCAAATTCAATGCCGACGAACTGGCCAGCACCATCATCGACAGCGTACAGCAGGTGCGCGCGAGCCAGGCGGCGTGAACTCCTCCCCCGGCAACAAGGAGGGTGCCGTGCCGCAGAACCGTCAAACCGCCGCCGGCGTGGCGAAGATCGACAGCCTGAGTGCGCAGGAATACGACGACTTTCGCCGTTTCCTCGAGCAGGCGAGCGGGATCGTGTTGGGTGACAACAAGCAATACCTGGTCACCAGTCGTCTGACGCGTCTGATGAACGACCAGGGTATCGGCTCCTTCGCCGAGCTCATGCGCCGCATCCGCACCGACAGCCGGGTGCGCAACCGCATCATGGACGCCATGACCACCAACGAGACCTCATGGTTTCGTGACAGCTACCCCTTCGACATCTTCAAAGAGGTCTTCCTGCCAGAGTTCGCACAGAAGCAGGCGCGCCAGGTGCGCGTTTGGTCCGCCGCCAGCTCCACCGGGCAGGAGGCCTATTCCCTGAGCATGGTTGCCAGCGAATATCTGCGCAGCCGCCCCGGCAGCCTGCCGGCCGGGGCAGTACAGTTCCTCGGCACCGATATCTCACCGACGGTGATCGAGCAGGCGCGCAGCGGCTTCTACGAAGGCGCGGCCATTACCCGTGGCCTGTCTGAGGAACGCAAACAACGTTTCTTCACTCCCCGTGACGGCGGCTGGCAGGTCAACGACGAGGTCCGCTCGCGGGTCAACTTCCGCGAACTGAACCTGATGCAGAGCTTTGCCTCACTGGGTCGTTTCGACATCGTCTATTGCCGCAACGTACTCATCTATTTCTCCGCCGAGCTCAAGCGCGACATCCTTGCGCGCATGGCCAAGGCCCTGAATCCCGGCGGCTACCTGGTACTGGGCGGCTCCGAGTCCATCACCAACTATTCCGACGACTTCGAGCTGGTGCGCTGGCGCAGCGGCGTCGTTTACCGCCTCTCCCGCTGATCCCCCGGGCCGCCCTGCCGCGGCCAGCCCTTGCCACTTGCCGCCCAGCGGCCCGGTCTTGCCGCCTCTCCCCGCCTTCCCGCTCCGTAAGCCATTGATCCGGCACGTATGTGTCACCTGGCACGGCGTTTGCTTTGTCTCTAGCGAAAAGAGCACAACGGCAAACAGCGGAGACCGCCATGCGATTTGCGATGGACAAGATCATGGGACTGGGACAACAGGCGCTGGCGCTGCATTCGCGCCGCTCAGAGGTGTTGGCCAGCAATCTGGCCAATGCCGACACCCCCGGTTACAAGGCGCGCGACATCGACTTCAAGGCCGCCCTGCAGCAGGCCAAGGGTGACACCCAGGGCGCGCGACTGCTCACCACCAACCCCCGTCACATGGGCAGCAGTGGCGCCAACCCCGGCGGCATCGACGACCTCATCGGCGAACTCAAATTCCGCACCCCCAGCCAGCCCTCCCTGGACGGCAACACGGTCGACCCCCTGCGGGAGAAGGCCGCCTTCATGGAGAACGCGCTGCTCTACCAGACCAACCTGCGATTCCTCAGCGGCAAGATCAAGGGCATCAAGTCCGCGCTGAAGGGCGAATAAGGACACCTCGAGGGTAAATCACCATGTCACTTTTCAAGGTCATCGACATCGCCGGCACGGGCATGAGCGCCCAGGCCCTGCGTCTCAACACCACCGCCAGCAACATGGCCAATGCGGAGACCGTCAGTTCCAGCACGGAAAAGACCTACCGTGCTCGCCAGCCGGTATTCGCCGCCACCCTCAACGCCCTCGGCGCGCAGAATCACGGCGCCGGGGTGCAGGTGAAAGGCATCGTCGAGAGCCAGGCGCCGCTGCGGCGTGAATTCAGTCCGGCCAATCCGCTGGCCGACGAGGAGGGCTATATCTACAAGCCCAACGTCAACATGGTCGAGGAAATGGCCAACATGATCTCGGCCTCGCGCAGTTACCAGAGCAACACCGAAGTGGCCAAGACCTCCAAACAATTACTGTTACGCACGCTGAGCCTCGGCGAGTAGGGACCGCAAGACGATGAACAAGATCAATAACGACCTGGCCGGCAGCCTGGCCAGCCTCGGCCTCGGCCAGAGTGCGGAGCAGGCCAAGGATCCGAACCAACTGGGGCAGAACGAATTCCTCAAACTGATGATCACTCAGCTGAACAATCAGGACCCGTTCAAGCCCATGGAGAACGGCGACTTCATCGCCCAGATGGCCCAGTTCAGCGCGGTCACCGGGCTCAGCGATCTGCAGCAGTCCTTCGACAAGCTGGCCACCTCGATGCAGTCCAACCAGGCCCTGCAGGCCTCCTCGCTGGTGGGCCGCTCGGTGCTGGTGCCGTCGGCCGTGGGCACCCTGCCCGCCGGTGGCACCCTCAGTGGGCTGGTGGACCTGCCCGACTCCAGCAGCAACCTGCGCATCACCGTGCAGGACGGCGCCGGCCAGGTTCTGCGGCAACTGGAACTGGGGCCGCAGGCCGCCGGCGAGGCCTTCTTCAGCTGGGACGGCATAACCACGAAAGGATTGCCCGCCGACCCGGGGCGTTACTACATCAGCGCCGAGGTGAGCGGAGAGAACGGCCCGGAGGCCTTGGAGACACTGGTCAGCGCTGCCGTCGACAGCGTGACCATGGGTAACAACGGACGCGACATGACGCTGAATCTGTCCGACGGCAACAGCGTCGACCTGTCCAGCGTCCGCGCCATCAAATAGCACACAGAAGCAGGAGTAAGACATCATGCCATTTCGTATCGCACTCAGTGGACTCAACGCCGCACAGACCGACCTCTCGGTCACCGGCAACAATATCGCCAACGCCGGCACCACCGGCTTCAAGAAGTCGCGCGCCGAGTTCGCCGACGTCTACGCCGTGGCCTTCGAGGGCATCTCGGACATCGCCACCGGCAACGGTGTCGGTGTCGCGGCGGTGTCGCAGAACTTCTCTCAGGGCAATATCGATTTCACCGAGCGCAATCTCGACCTCTCGGTGCGCGGCCAGGGCTTCTTCGTCCTCAGCGACCCCTCCGGCCAGGCCTTCAGCCGGGCCGGCGCCTTCCATGTGGACCGTGACGGCAACGTCATCAACCAGAGCGCACAGAAGCTCCAGGTGTTTCCCGCGGTGACCGGTGGTGGTTTCAACACCGGCGTGCTCTCCGACCTGCAACTCTCCACCACGGACGGCCCCCCGCGCGCCACCTCGTCGCTCACCGCCAGCGTCAACCTGAGCTCCTCCGAGACGCCGCCGCCCACGGCCCCCTTCGATCCCAACGATCCCACCAGTTTCAACAACTCCACCTCGGCGGTGATCTACGACTCCCTGGGCACGGCGCACACCTCGACCCTGTACTACGCCAAGACCGCGGTGGCCAATCAGTGGGACACCTACTTCTACGTCGACGGCAACGTGGTGCCCAGTGGTGGCGCCTCGCCGGTGAGCATGACCTTCAACTCCGACGGCACCATCAATGGCCCGCTCAACATCAGCTACGATGCGGTCCCCTCCGGTACCGGTGCCGACCCCATCCAGGTCAACCTGGACTACACCAGCACCACCCAGTACGGCAGTCCCTTCGCCGTCAACGGCCTGTCCCAGGACGGCTACACCACCGGCCGCCTGAGCGGCATCGACATCGACAGCGAGGGCGTGGTCTTCGCCCGCTTCACCAACGGCCAGTCGACGCCGCTGGGCAAGGTGGCCCTGGCCAACTTCCCCAACGTGCAGGGCCTGCGCCAGCTGGGCGACACCAACTGGGCGCAGACCTACGAGTCCGGCGACCTGGTATTGGGCGAGGCGAATACGGCGAGCTTCGGCCTGGTGCAGTCCGGTGCCCTGGAGACCTCCAACGTGGACATCGCCGCCAGCCTGGTGAACCTGATCACCGCGCAGCGCAACTTCCAGGCCAATGCCCAGGTCATCAGCGCCGCCGACACGGTGACGCAGACCATCATCAACATCTAATGAAGGCTTAATGTCATGGACCGCATGATCTACGTCGCCATGTCCGGGGCCAAGCAGACGGCCATCGCGCAGGGACTCAACAGCAACAATCTGGCCAATGCCAGCACCACCGGCTTCCGTCAGGACCTGGCCGACATGCGCAGCATGCCGGTCTACGGTCCGGGGGCGCCGAGCCGGGTGTACGCCATGACCGAGCGCCCCGCGGTGGACATGAACAACGGCATCATGCAGACCACCGGGCGCGAGCTGGACGTGGCGGTGCAGGGCCAGGGCTGGCTGGCGGTGCAGGCCGCCGACGGCAGCGAGGCCTACTCCCGCCGCGGCGATCTGCGCATCGCCTCCGGAGGCCTGCTGGTCAATGGCAGTGGTCAGCCGATCCTCGGCGAGGGTGGCCCCATCGCCGTGCCACAGGCGGAGAGCCTGGAGATCGGCACCGACGGCACCATCACCGTGCGCGGCATCGGCCAGAACCCCAGCGTGCTCACGGTGGTGGACCGCATCCGCCTGGTGAACCCCGATGCGGCGCAGCTGGAGAAGGGCAAGGACGGCCTGATGCGTCTGGCCGCTGGCGAGACGGCGCCGGCCGACGCCACGGTGCAACTGGTCTCCGGCGCCCTCGAGGGCAGCAACGTCAACACCGTCGATGCGATGGTCAACATGATCGCCCTGGCGCGCCAGTACGAGACCCAGGTGAAGATGATGAAGACCGCCGGTGAGATGGAGAGCACATCCAATGATCTGATCAGCCTCACCTGACGACACATCCGCTAAATAGACACTAGCCAAGCAACCGCTAGACACTAGCCAAACAACCGCCAATTAAAGGTATACCGCTATGAATTCCGCACTCTGGATCGCCAAGACTGGCCTCGATGCGCAGCAGACGCGCCTGTCGGTGGTTTCCAACAACCTGGCCAACGCCAACACCACCGCCTTCAAGCGCTCGCGCGCGGTGTTCGAGGATCTGCTCTATCAGAACATCCGTCAGGTCGGTTCGCAGGCCACGCAGAGCACCAAGCTGCCCTCGGGCCTGATGCTGGGTACCGGCGTGCGCATCGTCGCCACGGAGAAGAGCCACGCCCAGGGCAACCTGGTGCAGACCGACAACAACCTCGACGTGGCGATTCAGGGCCGCGGTTACTTTCAGGTGTTGCAGCCCGACGGCAGCCTGGCCTACACCCGCGACGGCTCCTTCCAGGTCAACGACGTCGGTGAAATGGTCACCGCCGGTGGCTATCCGGTGCAGCCGGCCATCACCATCCCGGCCAATGCACAGAGCATCGCCATCGGTTCCGACGGCGTGGTCTCGGTGACCACCGCCGGGGCTGCGGCGCCGACCCAGATCGGCAGCATCCAGCTGGCCGACTTCCAGAATCCCACCGGCCTGCAGCCGAAGGGCGAGAACATGTACTTCGAGACCGCGGCCAGCGGTTCGCCGCAGACCGGCACCCCCGGCCTCAACGGCCTCGGTAGCGTAGTGCAGGGCTCGCTGGAGTCCTCCAACGTCAATGCCGTGCGCGAGATGGTGGAGCTCATCGAGACCCAGCGCGCCTACGAGATGAACTCCAAGGCCGTCTCCACCGCCGACCAGATGCTGCAATACCTCAACAACAACCTGTAACGGACGACCAGCATGAGACGCGCCACTCCTTCAGCCACTCTCCCAGCCATTGATCCGCGACGCGGGCGACTCGTGCTCGTCGCCCTGCTGCTGGTCCTCGGCGGCTGCGCCAGCACCCAACACCAGCCGCAGCGCGATCCCGAATTCGCCGCGGTGCGCCCGGTGGCGGTCCAGCCCATGCCCGTCAGCGATGGCGCCATCTATCGCGCCGGCTTCGAGCAGACCCTGTTCGAGGACCCCAAGGCGCGGCGAATCGGCGACACCCTGACCATCGTCCTGCAGGAGCGCACCAACGCCAGCAAGAAGGCCAGCACCTCCACCAAGAAGGATGCCGCCATCGAACTGGAGGCACCCACCGCCTTCGGTCTGCCGGTGAAGCACAAGGGGATCGACGTACTCAGTGCCTCGGTGGCCGCCAAGCGCGGCTTCGACGGCGAGGGCGACAGCACCCAGAGCAACAGCCTCACCGGGCGCATCACCGTCACCGTGGCCGAGGTGCTGCCCAACGGCAATCTGATAGTGCGCGGGGAAAAACTGCTGACCCTCAATCAGGGCTCCGAACACGTGCGCATCTCCGGCATCGTGCGGCCGGTGGACATCCGTCCCGACAACACCATCCAGTCCAGCCAGGTGGCCAACGCGCGTATCGTCTACGGCGGCCAGGGCGTGCTCGCCGAGAGCAATACCAAGGGCTGGGGACAGCGTATCTTCGACGGCCCCTGGTGGCCCTTCTGATGGACAAGCCCATGCGACGTCACCTGATCTCTCTTCTCATCCTCGTCCTGGCCGGTACACCGATGCTCGCCAGCGCCGACCGGGTCAAGGACCTGGCACAGATCGCCGGCGTGCGCAGCAACCAACTGGTGGGCTACGGACTGGTGGTGGGCCTCAACGGCAGTGGCGACCAGACCACCCAGACCCCCTTCACCCTGCAGAGCATGAAGAACATGCTCAACCAGCTCGGCGTCAACGTGCCGCCGGACGTCAACCCGCAGCTGAAGAACGTCGCCGCGGTGACCCTGCACGCCAATCTGCCGGCCTTCGCCAAGCCGGGGCAGACCATCGACGTCACCGTCTCCTCCATCGGCAACGCCAAGAGCCTGCGCGGCGGCAATCTGCTCATGGCCCCCCTCAAGGGCGCCGACGGCCGGGTCTACGCCATCGCCCAGGGCAGCCTGGTGGTGGGCGGCTTTGGCGTGCAGGCGGACGGCTCCAGCATCACCATCAACGAACCCAACGTCGGTCGCATCCCCAATGGCGCCACGGTGGAGCGCAGCGTGGCCAGTGCCTTCACCAACGGCAACCACCTGGTGTTCAATCTGAATACGCCGGACTTCACCACCGCGCATCGCATCGTCAGCAGCATCAACGACTACCTCGGCCCGGGCAGCGCGCAGGCCCTGGACGGGGCCTCGATACAGGTGGGCGCGCCGCGCGACATGGATCAGCGGGTGGCCTTCATGTCGCTGCTCGAGAACCTGGAGGTGCAGCCGGGCGAGGCCGCCGCCAAGGTGGTGGTCAACTCGCGCACCGGCACGGTGATCATCGGCAAGCACGTGCGGGTGTCGCCCGCCGCCATCACCCACGGCAGCATGATGGTGACCATCACCGCCGCGCCCGAGGTCAGTCAGCCGGCCGGTGGCGCCCTGGGCGCCGGTCAGACGGTGGTGGTGCCGCGCACCGATATCACGGTCAAGCAGGAAGAGAGCCGCATGTTCAAGTTCGCCCCCGGCGTGGCCCTGGACGACATCGTGCGCGCGGTCAACGAGGTGGGTGCCGCCCCCGGCGACCTGGTGGCCATCCTCGAGGCCCTCAAACAGGCCGGCGCCCTGCGCGCCCGGCTCATCGTCATCTAGTCGACAGACATGACCGCCCCACTCAACGCCGCCGGCGTCTACACCGATCTGCAGGGCCTGAAGGCCGTGCGTCTGCGGGCCGACGACGGCAACGAGGAGGCGACCCTGCGCTTCGCCGCGCAGCAGTTCGAGGCGCTCTTCATCCAGACCCTGCTGAAGAGCGCACGCGATTCGCAGAGCGATGACGGCCTGTTCGACAGCGAAGAGAGCCAGTTCTACGAAGACCTACACGACAAGCAGATGGGCATCCATCTGGCCCAGGGCAAGGGCCTGGGCATCGCCGAGATGCTGGTGCAGCAGTTGCACCGCGAGCGGGGTGACGCCGCCCTGGACGGCTCGGGCGAGGCCGTCGCGCGGGTGCGGCGCATCGAGGACTATCTGGCCCAGCGGCTGCCGACGCCTCCGAGCGCAGCGGCTGCCGAGCCGAGCACGCCGGCGGCGCCGGCACTGGGCAGCCCTGAGGCCTTCGTCGAGCAGCTGCTGCCACAGGCCCGTGCGGCGGCCGCCGAGCTCGGCGTCGATCCCGCCGTGCTGCTGGCCCAGGCGGCGTTGGAGACCGGCTGGGGACGCGCCGTCAGCCGCCACGACGACGGCCGCAGCAGCCACAACCTGTTCAACATCAAGGCCGATGCGCGCTGGCAGGGTGAACGCGTGAGCATCTCGACCCTGGAATACCGCGACGGCACGCCGCTGCGCGAACGGGCCGAGTTCCGCGCCTATGCCTCCTATGCCGAGAGCTTCGCCGACTACGTCGCCTTCCTGCGCGACAGCACCCGCTACCAGCCGGCCCTGGCCCACGCCGGCGACGGCGCCCGCTTCGTGCAGGAACTGGCCCGTGCCGGCTACGCCACCGATCCCCGTTATGCGCAGAAGATCAACGGCATCGTCGCCGGCGAGCCCCTGCAACGGGCGCTGGAGAGACACGCCCCGTAGGACCGAAGGGCGGTCGATTCAAGAAAGTGTGACGTAGGTCGATAATTGAATGACGGACTGGCCGACACGGCGCGGTCCCTGGACAAGACTATGGCAAGCGATCTTCTCAGTATCGGTATCTCCGGCCTCGGCGCCTATCAGCGCAGTCTCGCCGTGGCCGGACACAACATCACCAACGTCAACACCGAGGGCTACAACCGCCAGACGGTGGACATGGTCACGCGCGAGCCCAGCGCACTGGGCGTCGGCTTCGTCGGCAACGGCGTGGAGCTGGGCAACGTCCGCCGCGTCTACGACCAATTCCTCGGCAACGAAGTCACCCTGCGTCGCGCCACCTACAATCAGGCCGACACCCTGCACAACATGGCCGCGCGGGTGGACGGTGTGCTGGCCAGCGAGAGTTCCAGTCTCAGCCCGTCCATCCAGGCCTTCTTCAACGCCATACAGGACGTCTCCAACAATCCCACCTCGGCCCCGGCACGCGAGGTGCTGCTGACCGAGGCGGGCACCCTGAGCAACCGCTTCGCCGCCCTGGACAACGAATTCGTCCGCCTGCGTGACAGCGTGAACGCGCAGATGGACGTGATGACCGCGGACATCAGCGGCATCGCCGCAAACATCGCCGAGCTCAACCGCGACATCGTGGTGGCCGGGGCCAATCCCACCGGCCAACCACCCAACGACCTGCTGGACAAGCGCGATCAACAGATCGGCAAACTGGCCGAGCTGGTCTCGGTGCGCACGGTGGCGGCCGACGACGGCGCCCTCAACGTCTTCATCGGCAACGGCCAGAGCCTGGTGTTGGGCTTCGACGCCGCCAGCCTGCAGGGCGCGACGGGCGAATTCGATCCCGGCGAACGCGGCATCACCTTCGTCAGCAGCACCGCCAGCTTCGACATCACCAACCAGCTGAGTGGCGGCAAGCTCGGCGGCCTGGTGGACTTCCGGCGCAATGTCCTGAATCCGGCACAGGACGGCCTCGGCCGGATCGCGGTGGCCTTGAGCACCAGCTTCAACGCCCAGCACCGTCTGGGCGACGACCTCAATGGCAACCCCGGCGGTGACTTCTTCACCCCCATCGTCGGCAGCACGCCGACGGCCCTCAGCAGCGCGCGCAACAACCCCGCCAGCGGTTCGCTGGCCGTCACCATCGACGACAGTACGCGCCTGCAGGCCTCCGACTACCGCCTGGACTACGACGGCAGCAGCTTCTCTCTCCTCCGTCTGGCCGACAACACCCTGGTGGACAGCGGCTTCACCGTGACCGACTTCCCGCGCACGGTGGGCAGCGAAGGCGTCACCCTGAGCCTCAGCGGCAGCGTGGCGGCCGGCGACAGCTTTCTCGTCCGTCCGGTGCGCAGCGGCGCCCGCGACCTGGGGGTGGCGATCACCGACGGCAGCGCCTTCGCCGCCGCGGCGAGCGGCAATGCCGCCGGTGACAACAGCAACGCCCTGGCCCTGGCCGCGCAACAGACGCAGAAACTCCTCGGCAACGGCACCGAGACCTATCAATCGGCCTACGGCAAGGTGATGGCCGGCGTCGGGGTGAAGACCCGCGAGGCCGAGACCAACAGCCGCGCCCAGCAGGCCCTGCTCAATCACGCCGAGGAGTCGGTGAGCGCCGTCTCCGGCGTCAATCTCGACGAAGAGGCCGCCAACCTGTTGCGCTATCAGCAGGCCTATGCCGCCGCCGCGCAGGTGGTGAAGGTGGCGGACACCCTCTTTCAGACCCTGCTCAACGCCGCCGGGCGATAGCCCGACCGGCCCATGAAGGTGGACGCCGTGTCCAGAAGACCCGAGGGAGCGACAAGCGCATGAGAATCTCCACCGCACAGATGCAGACCCAGGCCGTCGATGCCATGCTCGACCGCCAGCGCGAACTCGGCCACACCCAACAACAGCTGGCCACCGGCAAGCGCATTCTCAGCCCCGCCGACGACGTCATCGGCGCCACCCAGGTGGTGGCCCTGCAGCAGAACATCGACAGCATCGCGCAGTTTCAGGAAAACGCCGGTGCCGCGGAATCACGCCTGCGTACGGAGGAGAATGCCCTCACCCAGACCATCAACATCTTGCAGCGATCGCGTGAGTTGGCCATCCAGGGCAACAATGGCAGCATGAGCGCGGAAAACCGCCGCGCCATCGCCGCCGAACTGCGCGAGAATCTCGCCGCCACCCTGTCCCTGGCCAATACCGTCGACGGCAACGGCGAATACCTGTTCGCCGGTTTCAACGTCGGTACGCCGCCCTTCAATCAGGTGGAGAACCCGGTGGGCAGCGGCCAGTACGATTTCAACTACACCGGTGACAACGGTCAGCGCAACATCCAGGTGGGCGCCACCCGCCAAGTCCCCGTGGGCGACCCCGGCGACGAGGTGTTCGTCAACGTGCCCCGCAGCGGTGGCGGCACGCAGAACCTGTTCGACAGCCTGGAACAACTGGCCCTCAATTTCGAGTCCAACACCGCAGACCTCACCGCCGCAGACGACCTGCTGAAGGCCATCGACCATCTCGACGGCTTCCGCGCCAAGGTGGGCGCGCGCATGAACGCCATCGACAGCCATCGCGCCTTCAATGCCGACATGCAGGTGGAAACGGAAAAACGCCTCTCCGAAGTGCGCGACCTCGACTACGCCGAGGCCATCAGTCGCATGAATCTGCAAATGGCCAGCCTGGAGGCGGCGCAGAAGAGTTTCTCGCGGATTCAGAATCTGTCGCTGTTCAATTACCTGTAACTACCTGTAACCGGCGCCGCGGGCGCGTCCTTCTCGACCGTTCACACGCGGTATGTCTGCATGACGCAATACCTGTGGGAGCGGACCCTCGGGCCGCGAATGCCGTGTGAGAAAAGCTTCGCGGCCCAAGGGTCCGCTCCCACGAGGGATCAGGCGAGTTCGTCGAGCAGGGTCTCGATGGCCTGAAAGCGTGCCGCGGCCGTGGGGAACTCGCCGAGCACGCGCAGTTTTTCGGGGCCGTCCATGCGATAGGTCTGGGGCTGGGTCTGGATGAGCCGGATGATCTTCATGGGGTCGATGTCGGGCTCGGCGTCGAAGTAGACGCGGCCCACGCTGTCGCCCATCTCGATCTTGCGGATGCCCAGGGGGGTGACGCGCAGCTTGAGTTCGGTGAGGTGGAACAGGTTCTTCGCCTGTTCGGGCAGCAGGCCGAAGCGGTCGATCATCTCCACCTGTAGCTCGCGCAGTTCGTCGAAGGACTTGGCGCTGGCGATGCGTTTGTACTGGATCAGGCGGGTGTGGACATCCGGCAGGTAATCGTCGGGAAGTAGCGCGGCGATGCCGAGGTCGATCTCTGCGCCGTGATCCAGCGGTCGGTCCAGGGCCGGCTCTTGGCCCTCCTTGAGGGCCTTCACGGCGCGGTCCAGCATCTCCATGTAGAGGGTGAAACCGATCTCCTGCATCTGGCCGCTCTGTCCCTCGCCGAGCAGTTCGCCGGCGCCGCGGATCTCCAGGTCGTGGGTGGCGAGGGTGAAGCCGGCGCCCAGGTCCTGGATGGATTCGATGGCCTCCAGGCGTTTCACCGCGTCCGCCGTCATGGCCTCGCGCGGCGGCACCACCAGGTAGGCGTAGGCCTGGTGATGGGAGCGGCCCACGCGGCCGCGCAACTGGTAGAGCTGGGCCAGGCCGAAGCGATCGGCGCGGTTGATGATGATGGTGTTGGCATTGGGGATGTCGATGCCGGTCTCGATGATGGTGGTGCACACCAGCACGTTGAAGCGGTGGTGATAGAAATCGGCCATCACCTGTTCCAGTTCACGCTCACGCATCTGGCCGTGGGCCACGGCCACCCGCGCCTCGGGGATCAGGGCCTCCAGTTCGCGCGCCTGTTTCTCGATGTCCTCCACCTTGTTGTGCAGGAAGAACAGCTGGCCGCCGCGACGGATCTCACGCAGGCAGGCCTCCTTGATCAGGGCCTCGTTCCACTGGCTGACGAAGGTCTTCACCGCCAGTCGTCGTGCCGGTGCGGTGGCGATGATGGAGAGGTCGCGGATGCCCGACAGCGACATGTTGAGGGTGCGGGGGATGGGCGTGGCGGTGAGGGTCAGCACGTCCACCTCGGCGCGCAGGGCCTTGAATTTCTCTTTCTGCCGCACGCCGAAACGGTGTTCCTCGTCGATGATCACCAGGCCCAGGTTCTGGTATTTGATGTCGCCGTGGATCAGCTTGTGGGTGCCGATGATGATGTCCACCTTGCCCGCTTCCAGGCCCTGCATGACGGCGTTCTGCTCCTTCTTCGAACGGAAGCGCGAGACCGACTCGATGCGCACCGGCCAGTCGGCGAAGCGGTCCTTGAAGTTCTCGTAGTGCTGCTGGGCGAGCAGGGTGGTGGGCACCAGCATGGCCACCTGCTGGCCGTCCTGCACGGCGACGAAGGCGGCGCGCATGGCGACCTCGGTCTTGCCGAAGCCGACGTCGCCGCAGACCAGGCGATCCATGGGCTTGTCCGAGCGCATGTCGGCCAGCACGCCGGCGATGGCGGCCTGCTGGTCCGGTGTCTCCTCGAAGGGGAAGGCGGCGGCGAAGGCGGCGTACTGGGCGTCGTCTACATGATAGACGTGGCCCTTGCGCGACTCGCGCGTGGCGTAGATGGAGAGCAGTTCGGCGGCCACGTCGCGCACCTTCTCGCGCGCGCGGCGCTTGGCCTTCTCCCACTGGCCGCTGCCCAGCTTGTGCAGGGGGGCGGTCTCCGGTGAGGCACCGCTGTAGCGGCTGATGAGATGCAGCTGGCTGACCGGCACGTAGAGCTTGTCGCCGCCGGCGTATTCCAGGGTGAGGAATTCCTGCTCCACATCGCCCAGGGCCAGCTTCTGCAGGCCGAGGTAGCGGCCCACGCCGTGGTCCTCGTGCACCACCGGGGAACCGACCTCCAGTTCGACCAGGTTCTTGATCACCTGGTCGGCGTCGCGCGCCTTGCGCTGGCGGCGGCGCTGTTGCAGCACCTGCTCGCCAAACAGCTGCGGCTCGGCGATCAGGGCCAGGCCGGCCTCCGGCAGCAGCAGGCCTTCCTCCAGGGCGGCAACGGTGATGGCGAGGGGCATGTCGCCGTCGACGAAGGCCTCCCAGCCGTCCACCGTGGCCGGCTGCAGACCGTTGCCGCGCAGGATCTCCAGCAGGGTCTCGCGGCGGCCGCTGGATTCTGCGCAGAACAGCACCCGGCCGGGGAACTCCGCGAGGAAGGTCATCAGCCGCGCGCTGGGTTGTTCGGCGCGCGCGTCGAGGGTCAGCGGGGGCGGCGTGCGGGTGTGGAAATTGATCGAGCCCGCCTTGTCCTCCGGCAGCTCGAAGCGCTGGACGTCGACGCGGCCGCGGCGGCCCAGTTGCTCGAAGAACTCGTTCTCACGTAGAAACAGACGGTTCGGCGGCAGCAGTGGCCGGCTGACGTCGTGGCGCCCCTGCTCGTAACGTTCCTCCAGGTCGCTCCAGAAGCCCTGCACTGCCTCGGCGGCACCCTCCAGGGCGATCACCGGGGTGGTCTCCGGCAGGTAGTCGAACAGGGTCTCGGTGTGTTCGAAGAACAGCGGCAGGTAGTACT
>JANTGX010000020.1 GCA_024762755.1 Gammaproteobacteria bacterium | reverse complement strand
AGGCATGGCAAGACTGCGAGGTCTTCCACCGTTTTCAGCGATTCGGGCGTAAAGCCGAGATCCTTGAACTGCTCACGGTAATAGGGAACCCGTCGTCCGGTTTCCTGCAAGAATGCTCGCAAGCGCTGGAGCTGGTATGTTCGCAGCTCGTCAACCGGATACCATTGGGTCTTTTCCATTTCCCGCCGCACGGCGACGGTATCGTGCCCCTTGAGGCGCTCGTGCAAGGGGAAGAGCCAATCACTGATCAAGCGCGTGTATATGCTGCTCACACTTCGGCCTCTTGCCGCACTATGCATTCATCGAAACGTTGCGAAAGCCCCTCGCACAAGGCCGCTACTTGCGGATCGATATCGGGCGGAGGACGTTTACGGATCGAACGAGGCGACACCCAGCGCGCAATCCGACCCACCTGCTGAATGCCGACAAAGCGGAAGATCCTGTCTATCTCGATGGCAGGCTGAGTGACCAACCTCTCATAGGAGACCAGACGCACTCTTTCATCAGCATCCAAAGCTTGGTCGAAGAACAAGATATTCCGGTAATACCACTTCAGGGCGGCTGACGTAGCCTCATTGATACCGGCATGGACATACTGACGAATCAGTGCGTGAGTCTCGTCAGTCATACCTTCTCCCCGCCAGCCACAGGCATTGCGATCTTCTGCAATCGCTTGGATGCGCTCGATAAAGCCCGGAAAGGAGATCATCAAAGAATTCACGGCATCCCTAAAGTCGCGCACGACCCAGAGGGCTTTCGTCGGTGAAAATTCATCGAGCAGGCTGGAAAGATGCTGAGACTCCAACAATGCCTTGATGACGAACACCTCGCCGCCAGAACGTTCGATCAACCCATGGATGTGCCTTCGTTCGCGCATGTGATAGTCATCGAAGGCACGGGGATCGTACTCGTGATAGGTATCCGTCTGCATGCTGCGTTCGAGAAGATCCATCACCAAGTTGGTTCCTGAACGTTGCATGCCTGCGATCAGAAGTTGCTCACGGGGTTTGAGCCCGCGCAGATGGCGTCCCCTGGCAACAAAACCTTTTCTTGCCAGAATGGACATCCTGTCTATCTTTTCCAGGTAGTACTTGAACGCTGCCACGTCAATTTTCTCCCCATTCGGATTCGATCCTGCCCTACGGTTTTCCATAAGTGGCGCAGGCTATTTCCTTGAATGCCTTCACCAACACCGTAACTCTGCTATCCCAAGTATTCGCACGGGCATGGCCAATGATGTCATCGGTACACCACGTCTTTTTCAGCCCGTCCGCAATCGCCTGGCACAGCGCGGACTCATCCCCGAAAGGCACAATGGTACCCAGCTCTTCTCGGCAGACGACCTCGCTGTTCCCCCCCACATCCGTTGCAACGATGGGCAGACCACAGGCCATGGCCTCTAGCAAGACATTGGCCCAACCCTCGTTACGCGTGGAGAGCACGAACAGATCCGCCGCGGAGAGTACGTGTCGGAGATGGTCCGGCGCTACAGACCCGAGGAAATGCACCTGCCCGTCAAGCTCCAGTTCTTTCACCTGCTGGCGTAGTCGATCACTCCAGTCCCCTTCGCCCGAGGCGCCGCCGACCACTAGGTAGTGCACCTCACCCAATTCCGCCATCAAGCCGGGCAGACAATCGATGACGCGGTGGAATCCCTTGCGTTCGACCAGCCCCCCCACCGTCACCAACACCCGGGCATCCAGTGGCAGGCCCAGTTTTCGGCGGCTCCCCTCCCGGTCCTCGGGATGAAACTTCTCCACGTCCACGCCGTTGCCCACCACCAGAACCTTGTCTTCATCGATTCCCATACCGACGACGAACCGTTTGAGGGAATCCGCCACGGAAAAAATCTGCGCGGCATCCTCGAGTGCACGCAACATGAGTGATCGACGATTACTGCGCGACAAGGGCACCTCCGTGCCCCGCAGGGTGATGCTGACGGGTAATTCAAGCCAGCGCCCCAGGCGAGTGGCGGCATAGCCGTCGGGATAGGCGAAGTGGGCGTCGATGATGTCCACTCCGAAACGACGTTGCAAACGCCTCACCGTGGCAAGGGAGAACAGCGCCATCATCAGGCCGTCCATTCGACGCCCTATACCGGGCACGGAAAAAAACCGTGGACAATAGACATCTATTCCCTGTTGGACGAGATGATAGGGCGAAGGCGGACGGTATCCCGGGCGGAAGCGGCGAATCAGACCCTGGAAAGGGAACCATGGCTGTGGCGAGATGACCACCAATGGCAGCTCCCGAGCGACACGGAACATGCGCTCGCGGATGAACAAGCCCGCCCCCGGTTGCCCCGGCCGAGGGAACAGACTACTGAACACGAGCACGTGCGGCTCGCTGCCGTCGGTCACCCTTGTTACGTCTCGGCCCAGCACCCGAGGTGTGTCTGCTTCACTCTGGAAAGGCATGGGTATCGATTGTTTCATGTTTGGGATCGTACGGAGGAATGGTTCACTTTCCGGCAAGAGATTCGTAGATTGGCGCATAACGCGCCACGCTGCGATGCCAGTTGCGTTCCTCTTCGACGAAGCGGCGCCCGGCCTGGTGGCGTGACGGCCAACTCTCTCGATCCTCGATCAGACCGGCCACGGTGGAACACAGCGCCTGCGCATCGCCAGCGCGGAACAACTCGCCGTTTTCGCCATGGCGGATCAACTCGCGGTGACCACCCACGTCGGAGGCGACCACCAATTTTCCCTGAGCCATGGCCTCCAATGGCTTTAGGGGAGTGACCAGATCGGTAAGGCGCATGGGCAGACGCGGATAGACGAAGACGTCCACGAAACTGTAGTAGGCCTGAACTTGGTCGTGTGGCACCCGGCCGGTGAATGTGACGCGGTCCTGTATCCCGGCCGACTCACACTGTCGGCGTAGCTCGGCATCCTGCGGCCCTCCCCCCACCAGCAGCAGGTGTACATTCTCGATGCGCTCATTCAGGCAGGTCATGGCCTCGATCAGCAGGGGCAGGCCCTCGTAGGCATAGAAGGAACCAATGAAACCCAGGACGATCTTGTCTTGCAGACCGAGGCTTACAGCCAGTTCATCGTCCCGTTTCGGATCGAAGGTGAACCTCTCCAGATCCACCGCATTGGGGATGACCGTAATCTTCTGCTCGTCGATGCCACGTGCCACCATGTCCGAGCGCAGGCCCTCGCAAATGGTGGTCACATAATCAGCATCGCGCAGGACCGAGGTCTCCAGGGCGCGCGTCAGGCGATAGCGTAAGCCGCCCTCCCGGCTGGTGCCATGGTCCACGGCGGCGTCCTCCCAGAAGGCACGCACCTCGTAGACCACGGGGATGCCGTGGCGCCGCCCCACCTGCACCGCCGCCTTGCCGTTCAGGGCTGGGGAATGGGCGTGGATGACGTCGGGTCGGTAGGTCTCCACCGCCTGTTCCAGACGTGAGGAAAGGGCATGGATCACTGCCCACTGGTTTAGCACGGGGAGTCGTGACAGCAGGCCACCGGCGGGCGCCGTGCGGTAGAAGTGCAGGCCATCGATCTCCTCTTCGTCCGCCTCGGGCTGAATAGCAAGGTTGTGTTTTGGGCTGGTCACATGGTCGGTCTCCCAGCCCAGGTCACGCTGCTCGCGCAGAATGGCCTGCGAACGGAAGGTATAACCGCTGTGCAGGGGAATCGAGTGGTCGAAGACGTGGAGTATGCGCATATCGGATCAGGTCTGAAGGACGTTACGGCGGAATGACTCGTACATGAGCAGCGACCAGATGCCGGCGCTGTAGTCACGCCGACCGGACTGGTGCTGCTCCAGCATGCTGGTGAGGAAGCGGCGGTCGAACACCCCACTGTCGGCCAGGCCGTCGCCGAGCAGGCTATCGTGCACGCGTTCGCGCAAGGGCCCGCGGAACCAGTCGGCCAGGGGCACGGAAAAACCCATCTTCTGGCGATACAGGATGTCCTTCGGCAAGTACGGCTCCATGGCCTTTTTGAACACGTATTTCCCTTCCCGGCCATGCAACTTCATCTCCGGCGGCAGGCCGGACATCCACTCCACCAGCTTGTGATCGAGGATGGGCACGCGCACCTCCAGGCTGTGCGCCATGCTCGCGCGATCCACCTTGGTCAGTATATCGCCGACCAAATAGGTCTTCATATCGATGTACTGAACCAGCGACAGTGGGTGGTCGGTGGGGGCGCGTTCGGCGTGGTGACGGAACACCTCCACCGCATTGTATCCCTGCAACTCGCGACGGAAGGCACGGCTGAACAACTGTCCGCGCATGGCATCACTCATCACCGAAACACTGTGAAAATAGCCCTCCACCGAGTCGCGGGCCAGCCCCTGCAAGGTGGACTTGGCGCGCAATATCTTCGGTGCCCAATCGGCCTTGGGATAAAGACTGCCGAGAAGACCGAACAGCGGGCGGCGCAGAGAGAGCGGCATCAGGCGCCGGATGCGCTCTTCGTTGAGATGCCAGCGGTAACGACGGTAGCCGGCCAGGTTCTCGTCACCACCGTCACCGGAGAGGGCCACGGTGACATGACGCCGCGCCAACTGGCAGACGCGGTAGGTAGGCAGGGCCGAACTGTCGGCAAAGGGTTCGTCATAGAGCGCAGAGAGTTCATCGAGCAGACCGAAGTCGTCGCTGTCCACACGCTCCACCTGGTGATTGGTGTGGTATTGCTGCGCCACCTTCTGGGCAAATTCCGCCTCGTTGAATCGCGGGTCGCCGAAGGAGATGGAACAGGTGTTGACCGGTTCCTCGGAGAGCCCCGCCATCATGGCCACCACCGCACTCGAATCTACGCCGCCGGAGAGAAAGGCGCCCAGGGGGACTTCGGCGATCATGCGGATGCGCACCGCCTCGCGCAGGCGCTCGGTCAGCGCCTCCTGCGCCTGCGCCTCGTCGCGTAGGCCGTTGTCCTCGAAGGGAATGTCCCAATATTCCCGTTTCTCTGGCTCCTGCCGCCCCGTGCTGAAACGCAGTGTGTGGCCCGGTTCCAGCTTCTGCACATGGCGCAGGATGGTACGTGGCTCAGGCACGTAGCCCAGGGCGAAATAGTCCTCCACCGCCCGCGGTTCCTCCTCGCGAGGCAGGTCTGGATGAACCAGCAGGGCCTTCATCTCCGAGGCGAAGACGACCTGGCCACTGGGCAGCAGTGCGTAATAGAGTGGCTTGATGCCGAGACGATCGCGGGCGAGGAACAGGCGGCGCCGGTTGCGATCCCACAGGGCGAAGGCGAACATGCCACGGAAGCGATCCACGCATCGCTCGCCCCACTCCTCCCAGGCATGCACGATGACCTCTGTGTCGCAATGGGTACGGAAGCGGTGGCCCGCGGCCTTCAGCTCCTCGGCCAGATCCTGGAAGTTGTAGATCTCGCCGTTGTAGACCACCACCACCGACTCGTCCTCGTTGAATAGCGGCTGATGGCCGCTGGACAGATCGATGATGGAGAGTCGCCGGTGTCCCAGACCAACGCCGGGCTCCAGGTGGATGCCACCTTCGTCGGGCCCGCGATGAAACTGGGTCTGGTTCATCTTCTCCAGCAACGCCTTGTCGATGGCGCGATCACCACGAGAATCCCAAATACCAACGAATCCACACATGTCTATCGAGTTCCTACAAGATTGGAGGATAGGGTCTGTCGGTCCAACAGCTCGTCGTACAGGGCACGGTAGCCATCCACCATGCTCTGCATGCTGAACGAGGACTCCACCCGGGCACGCCCGGCAGCACCATGCCTTCGGCACAGATCCGGTGACTCGAGATAGCCCCGGATCGCCGCGGCCATGGCCTCGGGCTGGGCCGCCGGCACCAGGGCACCGGTCTCGCCTGCCACCACCAGTTCGGCGTTACCACCCACCTCGGTGGCCACCACCGGCAGCCCCGAGGCCATCGCCTCGAGGATGGTGTTCGAGATACCCTCTATCAGCGACGGCAGGACGAACACATCCAGCCCTTGCAGAAGCGCTGGCGTGTCGTTACGCGTGCCCGGCAACCACGCCTGTCCGCGCAGGCCGGCCTCTTCGAGCAGCCCTGCCGCCTGCTCTCTCAGCGGACCCTCACCGACCAGCACCAAGCGAAGACGCTCGCCCATCTCACCCATCTTGCGCACCAGTAGGATGAAGGCACGCACCAGGGTCAGTTGGTCTTTCTCCCCCTGCATACGCCCCACGGTACCGATCACCAGGGCATCCTCGGGGAAGTCGGCCGGCAGGGTCCGGCGCACCGTTGCGGGGGTGAAACGGCCACTGTCCACGCCGTTGTAGATCTGTCGAATGCGCGTCACATCGACGCCCACACTGTCCACCAGCCACTGCTGGAGATCCCGAGAAAGGGCCACATGGCGACTCACCAGGGGATTGAGCAATCGCCGCAGCCGCAGGTAACGCTGATTTGCGCCGTGCAGGTCGTTGATGTCACGCCCATGTTCACCCTGGATGCGAACGGGTGTGCCGGCGAGAAAGGCGCTCAACTGGAATTCCAGCGCCGCCAGGTTGCGCGTGTGCACGATGCTGGGGCGGAGCCGGCGAAACAGGCGCCAGGCCCGCAGGTAGACGCCGAGGTCGTGTCCCGGCCGCTTGTGCAGGGCGAACACTGGCACGTCCTCGCGCTGGATATGTGCGCGATAGTCGGTGAAGTCATCGATGCAGACGATGGCATGGCGGTAGTCATCAGCCGGCATCTGATTGATGAGATTGATCAGGCCATTCTCCATGCCGCCCACGGCCAGGCGATGGATGACATGCACCACCAGCGGGGGGGCGCTTCTCATGGACGCCCTTCCTCCACCATCACCGCACGTCGCAGGGCCGGCAGCATCTCGCCGAGAAAGTCCGTCAGGCGCGCCTCGGTGCGTGCGGCATCGAGATCTTCTTTCATGGAAACAGCGATCACGGCAGAGCCTCGCCGGTCACCACGAAGTCGGCTCTCGACTTCGAACAGCTTGGCCAGCAGAGGATTCGTCGTCGCCCGTCCGGCCACCTCGTACCAGGACCACACCAAGCGATGCTCGTCTCGCTGGTCCAAGATGCGGATCGCAGAGACCTCCCAACGTCGCCCATTGGGCAACGAAATCACTCGCCGACCAAGGGGCTCTGCCCGATCCACCTCGGGATCGAACAGGGTATTCATCACGTTGACCAACTCCCGGCCCTGGCGTTGTTCCTGGTAGTAGGCGAGGTAGACCTCCACTCGATCGTCGTTCTGCTGCGCACGATAGCCACCCTGGCGCTCCACCGCAGCGCCCGTGAAACGCGGCTGCCAGTCCGTATCGGTCGCAGCAGGGCCGACCCAGTGACTGGTGGCCACCGGCAGAACCACGGCCAGCGCAGAGGCCTCGACCGCCCGCGGTGCTTCCAGCCGCTGAACGAGGGCATTACCACTGCCGGCGACGGCCACGGCGAGCACGGCGCTGGCCAGATAGGCGGTATTCGAGGCGGGCGAGGCGCTTGTGGTAGTCGTGTCTTGGGCCACCACCCTATCCTCCTCGTGAAAGAAGGAACCCAACCAGAAGAGCAAAAACATGACCAGGCCGAAGAAGACCCAGCCATACAGGATATGGTCCACGCCTACCGCCAAGGTGTAATCGCTGAGATGGGCCAGCATGACGATGCCATAGGCACGCAGGCCATTGGCGACGATGGGCACCACGATGCACAGCGCAATGAAGGCCGCGCGTCGCCCCAGAGAACGGTAGTTCAGATAGGCATACAGGGAACCCAGGGCGAGGGCGGCGATGAGGTAGCGCACCCCACTGCAGGCCTTGGCCACTTCGAAGCTGCCGCTGGGCAGGTAGAAAAACCTTCCTTCCCAATACACCGGCAGGCCGCTAAGCCGCAGGGCCTTGACGGTGAATGCGGCAGTGAAGTCCTGCAATGGCGGAATGAGGAACTCACCGAAGGGCACGCCGAAGAAGAGATAGGCGAGCGGAAACAGCAATACCCAGGCCACCCGCCTGCCGAGTACCGCCCAGACCATCAGCGGCAACATGGCCATGACGGCGAATTGCTCGACCACCGCCGCATCGGCCAGACTGCCCAGCAGCCAGAGCAAGGAAACGCCGAAGAGCAGCACCAGGGCCGGCCAATCGGGACGCGGGGTGATGGCCAGCACCGTCTCGCGCTTGCGCCAGACCAGGAAGCCGACGATGAAGGGGATCAGGATGCCGTGGGCAAAGGTGTCGTTGTGCAGCCAGACGGTCAGGATGCGCGAATAGGTCTCGTGGTAGGCGAGCAGCAGCAGGAGCAGGCCCAGGGCGAGGGCTAGGGTGGCCATCTTCCAGCCGGGGGCGATGGTGGGAGACGACACCTCGTTCACCGAAACGGGCTCATTGTCCATGGCGTGCCTCCAAGAGCCGGTCGAAGCCGTGTAGGCTGGGTTTCCAGGCATATTCGCGCAACACCAACTCACGCGCCGCATGGCCCATGGCGCTGCAGTCCTCCTGCAGGCAGTTGAGGGTTGCGGCCTGCAGGGCCGCGGCATCCCTGCCGACCCGAAAATGCTTGCCATCTGCGGCATCGATGCCCTCCGCCGCCTCCGGGCTGAGTACGACCGGCCGGGCCATGGCCATGGCCTCCAACACCTTGTTCTGTACCCCGCGCGCGATACGCATGGGCACCATGGCCACGCGGGCATGGGCCACGTAGGGACGGATGTCCTCCACCGCCCCGGTCACGGAGATCCCCTCGCGCTCACCCAAGGCCAGCACCTCGGGCGTGGGTCGCGCGCCGACAACGAAGAACTCGGCCGCGGGTATCTGACGGCGGATGCTCGGCAGGATCTCGTCGGCGAACCAACGCACCGCATCCACATTGGCCCAGTAGTCCATGGCGCCGGTGAAGACCATCACTGGACCGCGCCCCGCATAGGGATCGGCATATTCACCCCGAGGTGAAAAGTAGTCCGTATCCACCCCGTTGCGCACCGCATGCACGCGCTGCGTACTCTCCGGAGCGAGGCGGCGAAACAACTCTGCCTCGTCCTCGGAGACGAACACCGAGGCATCGAAGCTCGCGGCAATGTGCCGCTCGTAGCCCAGCAGGGTGCGCGATTCACGTCGATAGAGAGTGCTCATGGGCCAGGCCTTGCTCTCCGCATATTGTGCCCACTTGTCGGAATCCACATCGACCACGTCCACCACGCGCTGCAACTCGCGATGTCGCTCCAGGTACTGGGCCATGGCCGAAGAGAAGGCCACGGCATGGCCGATGGGGCGTCGTTGCAGTAGATCGTCCACCCAGGTCTGCATGCGGGCATCGAAATAAAAGGGCAGAGTCAACGGGTCACCGGTGAGCAAACCCCGCAGGCTCTTCAATTTGGCCCGCCGCGACGGTAGACCCAACAGATGGATCTCCCCACCGCTCAAGGCCGCCACCTCGCCCTCGTGTCGCCAGTCGTCTGGATCATCGACGAAGGCCCCCAGGTGCACGGTCCAGTCTCGGGCCAGGTGCCTGAGCAGGTTGAATGAACGGATCTTGTCCCCCTTGTTCGGCGGAAAGGGGATGCGATGGGCAAGAAAGAGGAGTTCCTTCTTCACGGCGTGCTTCAACCCAGGTTCTTCACGATGTGTGGCCCCAACAATTGGGTCATTCCCAGGGGCATCTTGCGCCAGAGCTTGATGAAGATCTGGTACTTGGGGTTCATGGGGTTGATCTCGGGTACCTCGCCGGCCTTCACCAAGTGGTATTCGTAGTGCAGGGGCTCCGGCTCAAAGCCCCAGTTCTTCTTGAAACTGTAGGCCCCTGTGCCCGCCTTGCTCCGCCCAAAGTCGAAGATGCGCAACCCCTGCTCGGCAGAGCGCCTCATCAACTCCCAATACATGAAATCGTTGCCCTTGAGAGCACGGGCCTCGCTGGTGCCACCACCGTAATAGGGCAGCACCTCGTCGCGAAAATAGAAATTGAGTACGCTGGCCACCGTGCGCCCGGCCTTGGTGATGGTGAGAATGCGCGCGTCGTCGCCGAAGGTCTGCAGCAGCTGCGAGAAGTAGCGGCGCGAGAAAACCGGTGTACCGAGAGCGTGCACGCTCTGCGAGTAGGCGTCGTAGAAGCGCTCGATGTCCCGATCCCACTCGGCCTCCAGGCCGGCCTTGATTCCCTTGCGCACCATGGCGCGCTGCTTGCGCGGGATGTTCTTCAGATTCTGCTCCGGGTCGAGATCGATCTCCTTGCGGAAGGTGACGTACAGATCCTTGTGCGGCCAGTCGGGGCACTGACGGCGACGATGACGCAGCTCCAGGGCGTCGACGCCCAAGGCCTCGGCCCTTTCCTGGGCGGCACGAATGAGCAGATCCGCGGCCACCGGCTCGCACGCCGCCACCCCACCATACACACAGAAGGGTAGTGACATGAGGTTGTTGCCGAACAGCCGGCTATCGATCTGTGCCAAGGGCAGCACACCCTGGATCTCGCCCTCGCGCTCGGCATAGAGGAAAGTGGTGGGATGGCCGAAGGCCTCCTCGATCACCTGCTGCCAGCCGCTGCGATGGAAGAAGGTGGCCTCGGGACAGGCCTCGACGAAGGCGTCCCAGCGTGGCGCCTCTGCAGGCACGAGTTCGCGCAGGACAAGTCCGTTCTGTTGTGTCATGCCCGCATCTCCCCGTCGAGGAAGATCCGATCCATGCGTCCCCAGGTGAAGTCGCGCAACAGGCGCTGCAGGCGTGACTCCATGCGCCCCAGGTTGAGGTAGTGGCGCGTACGGGTCTTCAAACCAACGCCCGCTTGGCGTGGCTGCTCAGGGTCGATCTCCCAGGGATGGAAATAGAACATGCCGGACTGTCCTTCGGCCCGGTTCAGCCGACGCAGGGCCCAGCGGGAGAAGGCGTAGGGATAGAGGCGAAAAAAGCCGCCGCCACCGCAGGGAATGTTGCGGCCACCCAGAGACAGGGTGGAGATGGGGATCTCGAGAATGCCGTCATCGCCGCGCGGGCGGAAGGCGAAACGCGGTGCCTCCGGCATCCCATACAGGTCGTGATGCACCGGATAGATGCTGGAGCTGTACCGGTGGCCCGTCTCAGCCAGTTGGTCCAGGGCCCACAGGTTCTCCGCGCCGATGGAGTAACTCGCCGCTCGATAGCCCCGCACCTCGACGCCGCCGGTATCCTCCAACAGCCGCTTGGCCCGCTCCACATCGGCACGAAACTCGGCTGGCGTTTGTTGGGTCACGCGCACGTGGGCATAGCCATGGCTAGCCAACTCATGGCCCTCCTCCACGATGCGCCGCACCAGCGCGGGGTGGCGTTCGGCCACCCAACCCAGGGTAAAGAAGGTGGCCTGTACGCCCTCCTTGGCGAACAGATCGAGAATTCGCTGAGTATTGCGCTCCACGCGTGACGGCAAAGCATCCCACTGGGCACGATCGATATGACCCTCGAAGGCAGAGACCTGGAAATAGTCCTCGACATCGATGGTCATGGCATTGATTGGATTCACGCGTCCTCCGCCCGCCAGGCTTCCAGGGTCTGCACGATGCGCTGGGCGGCTTTCCCATCCCACAGCTCGGGGACGCGCCCCGCCTTGCCGCCACTGGCCAATACATCGTCGAAGGCCTCGCGAATGAGCCCGGCATCGCTACCGACGATGGTGTTGGTGCCCTGAGTCACGGTGATGGGGCGCTCAGTGTTCTCGCGCAGTGTAATACAGGGCACACCGAGGGCCGTGGTCTCCTCCTGGATGCCTCCCGAATCGGTCAGCACCAGGCGTGCCTCGGCCATCAGGCCTAGCATCTCCAGATAGCCCTGTGGCGGGGTGAGCAGGATACGCGGATGCTCCAGCAGTGCCTGGAGACCGGCCTCGCGGATCTTGCCCTCGGTGCGCGGGTGCACGGGAAACACCAGAGGCAGGTTCTCTGCCAGATCGCGCAGGGTGCGCAGGAGCCCTTCCAGGGTAGCCGGATCGTCCACGTTGGCCGGACGATGCAGAGTGAGCAGTGCATAACCCTCTGCCGCGAAACCGGTCTCCGCGCCCGCGCCGGCCAGGGTGGTCTCGGCAGGCACTTTGCGTGGCAGGTGACCGAGCAGGGTGTCGATCATCACGTTACCGACGAAATGCACACGTCCCGGATCGACACCCTCGCGACGCAGGTTGTCCTCGGCCTCCCGCTCGGTGGTGAACAGCAGGTCGGAGATCTGATCCGTGAGCACCCGATTCACCTCCTCCGGCATGCGGCGGTCGTAACTGCGCAGACCAGCCTCTACATGGATTACCGGCACATCACGCTTGGCTGCGACCAAGGCGCAGGCGATGGTGGAGTTGACGTCACCCACCACCAGAATGGCGACGGGCCGCTCCCGTTCCAGGATCGGCTCGAAGCGGCGCATGATCTCTGCCGTCTGCAGCGCGTGGCTGGCCGAGCCCACCCCCAGATCCTCGTCCGGTTCGGGGATACCGAGTTGCTCGAAGAAGGCGTGCTTCATGGCGGCGTCATAGTGTTGGCCCGTGTGCACCAAGTAGGGCGAAAGCACGTTCGAGCCGTGTAAGGCCTTCATCACCGGTGCGATCTTCATGAAATTTGGCCGCGCGCCAACGACGCACAGGATCTTCTCTTTCGGCATAAAGGCTCCCGAATCGGGGTTGTTCGTCTGCATCGGCGATCAACCCCCACTCTGCTTGGAGAGGGTCAAACGCAAGATCGCCTGGTTCTCGACATAGTCCAGCGGACCGCTGCGTTGGGTTCGTCGCAGTTCGAAGGCGCTTGCCAGCCAGCGCGACAGGTTCCGGGTAGCGCTGGCGTAGAAAGCAAGCAGGCGGTCGTCGGCACGCAGCGCGGATCGACTCAGGGTGAGGTTGGCGCCGGCAACGAAGCTCATCCGACGACCGGCCGACCACTGCCAGCGCAGCCCGGCTCCACGTACCCGCTCGGTATAGCCGGCCTGCTGATAGTCGCGATGCTCTTCATAGACATTGAAGCTGCTGTTGGTACGCCGGGTGCGGAAGTCCAGATTCACCCGGCCGCGTCGACTGAGAAAGACCTCCTCCAGTGGCACGCGCACGAAGGTGGGTTGCTGTGTCGTGGGATCGATGATGGGCAGCCCCGCGGCATCCAGATTCAACTCGAGTTGAAACTGTCGACGGGTGGTGAAGCCCTCGGAGTACTGGACGCCAAAGGTCGTGCGGCGCCCCGTCTGCTGCAGGTCGAGACGCCAGTCGCTGCCAAAATAACGCTTTCCGCCACTGACGGCGAGGCGGGTCCTGGGGGTTGGCTGCCAGTCCACGCCCAGGTTCCAAAACGCCCCCTCCGGGCTCGGGGTATCAGCGGCACGGGGATAATGATTCCTTTCGTAGCCGGCAGCGCCCGTGAGGTTCAAACGGCCACTCATACGATAGCCGAGGCCGAGATCGGCGCGGCGATTGGCGACATTGGCACGTGTCCCCGAAAGATAGTGGGTGAAATCGGCAAAATAGCCCAGACTCCAAGACCAACGACTCGATGAATCGAGATTCCGCAAGGTGAAGTTTCCAGCCTGCGCAATGCTGTCGAGATCGCTCTCCTCGTAGTTCACGGTGGAGCGTGTATAGCGAAGGTCGGCCAGCGCCCAGCTACCCAACCGGCGCCGCAGGTAGGGGGAAACACTGGTAGTGAGGACGTTCTGGATATTGCCACCGGCGGCGATATTGCCCTGACTGACGGGTGCCGTGGCATCGATCACCGTCTGACTCTGAACAGCCTGCCCATCGAGGAACAAAAGGTCCTTGACCAGGATCCCGTTCAGAGAGCCCGATGCCTGTTGGCGCAACACATTTCGCCCTTGATCCTGGGCGAAATAGAGCCCCTGGAGACGATAGTCCAGGGTGAGATCCAGCCGACGGGTATCCAGTGCCGCGCGCAAGGCCGGCGTGACCTCGGTGACGAATTCATCCTGGCCATCGTCCGCCGCCAGGTTGATATTGTCACTGTAGATCTCGGCAAGGTTCAGGCTAGGCGAGACATCCCAGTCCGCCGCGATGCTGCCGCGGCTCGCGAAGATGACGGCGAGCAGGCCCAGCAGACGATAGATGACATCCATCCTGACACGGTCGATAGACAACTAGGCTTGCTTCCCTGGTTCGTAACCGTAACCGTAGGCAGCGCCGCCATAACCGGCCACGTCGGAGGTGCGGTTCTTGTTCAGCACGACCCCGATCACTTGTTCAGGGTTGAGCAGGGAGACCGCTTGCTTGACCAGTGTCTGCTGTGTCCTCGCCGCCTCCACGACCATGACGACCTGCCCCATGAAGCCGGCCAGCGTCACGGCCTCGTTGGACAGCAACAGGGGCGGAGAATCGAAAATGACGATGCGGTCAGGGTAGCGGGTGGCCAACTGGTGCATCAGCTCTGCCATGGCCTGACTACCGAGCAGTTCGGCAGAAGAGGGATGCACACGGCCTGCGGGCAGAAGAGACAACTTCGGCACATTGGTCTTGAGCAACAGATCGGACAGCTCCAGACCCGGATCAGCGAGATAGTCCACCAGTCCCTTGCGCGGTTCCTCGATACCGCAGTATCGGCAAACGGAGGGTTTGGCCACATCGGCCTCCACCAGCAAGACCGTGTAATCCAACTCCATGGCCATGCTGATGGCCAGATTGATGGCAGTAAAGCTCTTCCCTTCCCCCGGGATGGCACTGGTCACCATGATGAGATTGCCGTTGGGAACCTCTGCCGCGCCACCGCCAAAGGCATTACGCAGGAGGGGACGTTTGATGGCCCGGTATTCGTTGACCAACCTCCCCTCGCTCATTGCCGGTGTCAGCATGCCGGCGACCTCCATGGAGGGAAAGTCGAGCCGTACCTCGGACTGGGTCTGCTGCGCACTACGACGGGGCTCGGCCTTGCGCCCAGTCAACGGCGGTATCGCCTCAGCAGCGGCATCGCCGGTCGATTTACCCAGTTTGTCGATATAGCGTTCGATGGAACTCATAACAACTTCCTCGTCCCTGACCCATGACTTCAGAGGGTGGCTTTAGACAACAGCAGTAGATACGCCAAATACAGCCCATATAGGGCAATCAGAATGATGCCCATGGTGCCGAAGACCATGACCTCGGCACGTCGCTTGAGCCGGGCATGTCCGGTCCAGATACGCGACACACTACCAAAAACGGGCAGGCCGAGCTCGCGAGTCACATTGCGCACATTATCGAAGGACGGCCTGATCTGTGACATGAAAAAGGCGAAGGCCAAACCCGCCAGCAAACTGCCCACCAGCACTGCGCTCACCAACAGTGGGCGATTGGGACCAGAAGGTTCCGGCGGCACAAAGGGAGGGTCGATGATGCGAAATTTTACATCCTCCGCGCTCCGCCCCGCCTCTCGGGCGATCTTGGCCGCCTCACGACGTGCCAGCAGTTCCTCGTACTTTTCCTTGTTGACGGCATAGTCGCGGTTGAGCCGTTGCAACCCCGCTTCCACTTTGGGAATGGTGTCCACCATCTGGCGCAGGTGGTCGACATTCGATTGATAGCGTGAGACCCGGGCTCGCAGTGCAGAGACATTGGCCTCCGCCTCGCCCAGGGAGACCTTGAGCTGTTGATAGATAGGATTCCCTTCCAGTGTGCCACCTACAGGCGACCCTCCGTTGGGGACAACCTTGGCCATCTGTGCCAGCTCCTCCTCCTTCTTTGCCTCGAGAGTCTCGATCGTGTGCCGGATAGAGACCACATCGGGATGTTTTTCGGTGTACTTGAGCAAGAGTTCATCCAGACGCTGCTGCAGATTCTGGATCCTGGCATCCAATGCGGAATCCACCGGGACGGCCCGTGGTGTGGCGCTGGGCGGCATGATGCCGAAAGTCGGCTCCTCTCCCTCAAGTTGACGTCGCAGTTCGTCTCGCCGGCTCTCAGCCTCGCTAAGCTCGAGCTGGGCAGTGGAGAGCTTCTCTTGTGCATCTTGCAGCTGCTGATAGTAACCCCGCCCTTCTTGCGGCATGAGCCCCACGTTCTTGCGCTTGAACTCCTTCAGCGCCTCTTCCGCCGCGAACAGCCTGGCCTCGTATTCCTTGATCTGTTCATCGATGAAGCGCTGTGCCACGTCCGTGTCCTTGCGCGTATCACCCAGACTGGTCTCGACGAAGATGGTCAACAGGGACTGCACCACCTGTTTTGCCCGCTCAGGGTCCTCGTCCGTGTAACTGATCGTGTAGAGGTTCTCGCGAGCGCGCCCCGTCAGCTTGATGGTGTGTTCCAGCCGACGCAAAAGTGCGTCCATCTCCTCGGGCGTAGTCGCTTCCAGGTCCATGTCGTTCATACGCGCCACCTTTTCCAGATTGGGGCGGCTGAGCAGCGTGCGCGTCATGATGGCAACTTCGTTGCCCACGTCCGTTTGTACCGCCAGCCCTTTGAGCAAAGGACGCAGTACAGACTTGGTGTCAACGTAGACGCGCGCCGAGGCTTCGTACTGATCCGGCAGCAGGTAGACCAGAGTCCAACCGGCAAGACACAGAGGCCAAGCCACCAAGTGAACATACCAGCGGTAACGCCAGATACCCCGTAGGTAGCCTTTCAGTTGATCGATGAATTCATCCATGGGAACAGCACTCGAAGATGAGTCGTTGAACAGACACCGACAGGTGCCCTGAATGCGCGATGGAACCTAGCGGTGATCCTATAGCCACGACTCTGGAATGATCAGGATGTCGCCTGGAAGAACGGGGACATTGGCAGAGATATCGCCTTCACGAATGAGGTCGTCGAGGTGCACGCGGTACTGGCGCCGCTGGCCCTCCACCGTACGCACGATGTTCGCCTTGTTGCCCGCGGCGAATTCGGTCAGCCCACCCACGGCTATCATCACATCCAGTACCGACATGTGTTCGCGATAGGCCAATACCTTGGGCTCGGTGGCCTCCCCCACGACACGAACTTGCTGATCGTAAGGGCCAATGAAGCCGCGCATCATCACTGTCACCAAGGGATCCTTGAGATAATTCGACAGTTCCTTTTCGATGTCGCGCGCCAGTTGCGTCGGCGTCTTTCCGGCGGCCTGTAGATCCTCGACCAGAGGCGTAGACAGCTTGCCATCTGGACGCACGGCCACTTGCACGGAAACCTCGGGGTTGCGCCAGACAAAGACATCGACCGTATCGCCTGGTCCAATGATGTACTCAGGGCTCACCGCTGCGGCGCGAGGCGCGGGGGGAAACGAACTGGCACAACCTGCCAGCAAGGGAAATACGATAAGGAGGACGAGTCCAAGGAGCTTTTTCCACATCATGATATCCATAACCCTCTC
>JANTGX010000019.1 GCA_024762755.1 Gammaproteobacteria bacterium | reverse complement strand
GGCCATGGAGGAGGCCGTGGCGGCCATCGGCCGGGCCGCGCAGAACGAGGCCCTGCTGCACCTAGAGGCGGCGCGCGACGCCAACGAGGTGCAGGCCCTGTGGGCGGTGCGCAAGGCCCTCTCGCCGGCCCTGCGCAACGTGGCGCCAAAGAAGATCAACGAAGACGTGGTGGTGCCGGTCTCGCAGATCCCCGCCCTCATCGCGCGCCTCGAGGTGCTGGGGGAGGAGCACCAGATCACCATCGCCAACTTCGGCCACGCCGGCAATGGCAATATCCACGTCAACCTGCTGGTGGACCCGGACGACCCCGGGCAGATGCGCCGCGCCGAGGCCTGCCTGGCCGAGGTCTTCGACAGCGTGCTCGGCCTCGGTGGCAGCCTCTCCGGCGAACACGGCATCGGCCTGGTCAAGCGCGACTTCGTGCCGCGCGAGATCGACTCTGCCAGCCTCGCCCTGATGCAGCAGATCCGGCGCGTCTTCGACCCCGACGGCATCCTCAACCCCGGCAAGTCGCTGCCGTCGGCGGATCAAACGACAGGGGCCTGAGCCGTTTCGGAAGAGGCGGTTTACGCGGCCCGACTGTGCTCCGCTGCCGGATCGATGGCGATGCTGAGGTAGTGATCCGCCTGCGTCACAGCCGCGCGCAACGCGGAGAAAGGAAAGGCAAGGGGAATGAAGCCCGGGATCCCTGTGGCAACCCGTTGCGGGGATCGACAGTCAGGCCGGCTGGGTGGGGAAGCCGGGGCGCGGCCCCATGTCGACGCGATCGCGGCCGAACAGGGGGGGGCTCTGCATGTACACGGTGAGCAGCTGCACCAGGGATTCCAGGGCGTCCCAGTGGATGCGTTCGTAGCCGTGAGAGGCGTCGACGCCAAAGGTCACCAGCGCGGTGCGCAGGTCGTTGCCGGCCTCCACCGCGGCCGCACTGTCGGAGCGGTAGTAGCGGAAGATGTCGCGTTGGTAGTCGATCTCGAATTCCTGGCACAGCTGGATCAGGCGCCGGGTGAGGTGGAAATCGAAGGGCCCGGTCATGTCCGCCATGGCGACGGTGACGCCGAACTCGCTGGAATTCTGGCCCGGGGCGGTGGTGCCATTGTCCACCGTGACCATCTCCGCCACGTCCTGGTGCAGCACCGCGGAGGCGCCGGAGCCGACCTCCTCGGAGATGGTGAACAGCAGGTGGCAGTCCATGGGCAACTGGATGCCGGACTCGACGATGGCCTTGGCGGCGCCGAACAGCACCGCGCAGCCGGCCTTGTCGTCCAGGTGGCGGGAGTTGATGAAGCCGCTCTGATCGATCTCGTAGTTGGTGTCGATGGCGATGAAGTCGCCCACCCGCACGCCGAGCCGCAGCAGGTCTTCGAGGCTGAAGCAGCGCTCGTCGATGCGCACTTCCACGTGATCCCAGCCGCTGGGCTGATTGTCGATCTCCGGGCCGAAGGTGTGACCTGACGCCTTGAGCGGCAGGATGGTGCCGCGCAGCACGCGCATGTCGCTGAAGATGGTGACCCGGGCACCTTCGGCGAAGCGGGCGTTCCAATGGCCGATGGGCACGATCTCCAGACGGCCGTTGGACTTGAAGCCCTTGACCATGGCGCCGAGGGTGTCGAGGTGGGCGACGATGGCCCGGTCCGGGCTGCCCTGGGCGCCCTTGAGATTGGCGCGGATGGCGCCCCGGCGGGTGATTTCGTAGTCGATGCCGAGCTGCTCCAGTTGATCGCAGGCGAAGTGGACCACGCTGTCGGTGTAACCGGAGGGGCTGGCGATCTGCAGCAGTTCGGTAAGGATATCCAGTACATAGTCCTGATCGACGGGCAACTGACGCATGTTGTGAAACGATCCTAGGTGGCGGTTTGCGGGAACAGCAGATCGATGAATCGTTCCGCCGTGGGTTGGGGTTCGTGATTGGCCAGACCGGGCCGTTCGTTGGCCTCGATCATAACGTATTGGTCGCCATCGACGCGGGGCACCAGCAGGTCCAGCCCCACCACGGGGATGTCCAGGGCGCGGGCGGCGCGCCGGCTGACCTCGACGAGCGTCGGGTGCAGTTGCGCCGTGACGTCGTGGATGGTGCCGCCGGTGTGCAGGTTGGCGGTCTTGCGCACGATCAGCGTCTCACCCTCCGGCAGCGGGCTGTCCAGGCGGTAACCGGCCTCGGCGATGGCGCGGCGGGTCTCGTCGTCGAGGGGGATGCGCGATTCCCCGCCGGTGGCCGCGGCGCGGCGCCGGCTCTGCTTCTCGATCAGCTGCTCGATGGTGTGGCGGCCGGTGCCGGTGATGGCCGCCGGTTGCCGCACCGCCGCCGCCACCACCTCGAAACCGATGACGATGACGCGCAGGTCCTGGCCCTCGACGAACTCCTCCAGCAGCACCCGGTGGCTGACCTGCCGCGCGACCTCGATGGCCTGGCGCAGGGTCTCCGGCGTGCGCACGTCGACGCTGATGCCGTCGCCCTGCTCCCCCTGCGCCGGCTTGACCACCACCCGGGCGTGGTGGTCGAGAAAGGCCAGGTCGTGATCCAGGTCGCCGCTCACCACCTGCGCCGGCACCCGCAGCCCGGCCTTGGCCAGCACGCGGTGGGTGACCGCCTTGTCGTCGCAGCGGCTCATGGCGATGGCGGTGGTCAGCTCCGAGAGGGATTCGCGGCAGACGATGCTGCGGCCGCCGAAGCCCAGCTCGAAGTAGTTTTGTTCCTCGTCCAGCACCTCCACGGCGATGCCACGCCGGCGCGCCTCGCGCACGATGATGTCGGCGTAGGGGTTGAGGCGCTCCTCCGGCGCGGCGGCGATGTAGAGCGGTTCGTTGTACGGGTTCTTGTGCTTGAGGGAGAACACCGGCACGCGCACGAAGCCCAGCTTCTCGTACAGGTGGATGGCCGGCAGGTTGTCGTGCATCACGGAGAGGTCCATGAAGCTGCGCCCGCGGGCCTGGTAGTGCTCGGCCAGCTGGCGCACCAGGGCCTCGCCCAGGCCCGGCTGCTGGGCCTGGGCGTCCACGGCCAGGGCCCACAGGCTGGAGCCGTTCTCCGGGTCGTCGAAGGCCTCCGCGTGGTCCACCCCCAGCACCACGCCGAGGATGTGGCCGCTGCCCTTTTCCTCGGCGACGACGTAGGTGAGCAGCCGGTCGGCGCGCCGGCTCCAGACGAAGTCGGCCCCCGGCGGCACCAGGTGCTGGCGGATGTAGAGGTCGTTGACGGCCTCGGCATCCTCGCGGCTGTTGAGCAGGCGCACGACGAAGCTCTTCGGTGGCTGGGCGGCGGGACGGTAGCGGTCCAGCCACAGCCGGTAGGTGTGCGAGGGATCGAGGAACACGCCCTGGGGCGCCTGCGAGATCACCACGTGGGGGTCGCGCAGGTACATGGCGATGTCGCGCTTGCCCGGCTTTTCCTTCTGCAGGGTGCTGGCCAGGGCCTCGTTGCTGGAGAAGGTCTGGCCGAAGATCAGGCGCCCCCAGCCGCAGTCCACCATGACGTCCTGCCGGGCCTCCCTGGGCCGCGTGTAGCCGCTGTGCCAGGCGCGCAGGGAGGACGCCCGATTGCGCTCCAGCCGATGGCGATGTTTACTCATGTCCGTGAGCCTCAATGGATGTGATGGGTCTGCAGCCAGAACTCCAGCAGGGCGATCTGCCATAGTTTGGAACCGCGCAGCGGTGTGATGTGTTGGTCCGGGGCCTGCAGGAGTTCGTCGATGTACTCGGCGCGGAAGAGGCCCCGCTGGCGCGCCGCCGGGCGGTCGAGGATGTCGCGCACGAAGTCCAGGTATTCGCCCTGCAGGTATTTCAGCGCCGGCACCGGGAAATAGCCCTTGGGGCGGTCGATGACCTCGGCCGGGATCACCTGCCTGGCCGCCTGCTTGAGGATGTACTTGCCGTCCTCGCGCACCTTCAGCTCCGCCGGCACCCGCGCCGCCAGCTCCACCAGTTCGTGGTCGAGGAAGGGCACCCGGGCCTCCAGCCCCCAGGCCATGGTCATGTTGTCCACGCGCTTGACCGGGTCGTCCACCAGCATGATGTTGCTGTCCAGGCGTAGCGCCTTGTCGATGGCGCGCGTCGCGCCCGGCTGGGCGAAGTGGTCGCGCACGAACTGGCGGCTGAAGTCCTCGCTGGCCCAGGCCGGGGTGACGGCGCGCGCGAACTCCGCGTGGTCGCGGTCGAAGAACACCCGGGCGTAGTCCGCCAGGGGATCCTCGCTCTGCAACAGGGGCGGATACCAGTGATAGCCGGCGAACACCTCGTCGGCACCCTGACCGCTCTGCACCACCTTGACGTGGCGGGCGACCTGCTGCGAGAGCAGGTAGAAACCGATCACGTCGTGGCTGACCATGGGTTCGGACATGGCCGCGACGCAGGCCTGCAGATTGGGCAGCAGCGTGGCGGAGTCGACGAACAGCTTGTGATGCTCGGTGGCATAGTGGCGGGCGATGAAGTCCGAATAGCGGAACTCGTCGCCCTGCTCGTCGCCCACACTCTCGAAGCCCACCGAGAAGGTGTTCAGGCCGGACTGCCCCTGCTCGGCCAGCAGGCCGACGATGAGGCTGGAGTCGAGGCCGCCGGAGAGCAGCACGCCCACCGGCACGTCGGCGATGAGGCGGCGCTTGACCGCGGTACGCAGGCCGTCCAGCACCCGATCCCGCCAGTCGTCCTCGCTCAGGTCGCGTTCGTCGTCGCGCACGCCGTAGACCGGCGCCCAGTAGCGCCGCTCCTGGCGGCGGCCGTCGGCCTCGATCAGCAGGGTGGTGGCGGGGGGCAGCTTGCGCACGCCCTGGAGCAGGGTGTGGGGCGCCGGCACCACGGCGTGGAAACTCATGTAGTGGTGCAGGGCCACCGGATCGATGGTGCTATCCACGTCGCCGGCCGCCAGCAGCGCCGGCAGGGTCGAAGCGAAGCGCAGCGCCCCGCCGGATTCGGCGTAATACAGCGGCTTGATGCCGAGGCGGTCGCGGGCCAGCAGCAACCGCCCGCTGTCACGCTCCCACAGGGCGAAGGCGAACATCCCCGAGAGGTGCTGCACGCAGTCGGCGCCCCACTCGGCATAGGCCTTGAGGATCACTTCCGTGTCGCCGTGGGAGAAGAAGCGGTAGCCGCGCCGGCTCAGCTCCTGGCGCAGCTCGGGATAGTTGTAGATGGCGCCGTTGAACACCAGGCCCAGGCCCAGCTCGTTGTCGATCATGGGCTGCTGGGCGTGCTCGCTCAGGTCGATGATCTTCAGCCGGCGGTGGCCCGCCGCCAGGCGGTTCATCTGGAACAGGCCGCTGGCGTCGGGGCCGCGGGGGGTCATCTGGTCCACCATGCGCTGGATGGCGGCCGTGTCGGGGGTATCGTCGTCGAAGCGGATTTCTCCGCAGATGCCACACATGTCGTTGTCTCTGGGGGCGATGGCGTAACGGCCAGGGCCGTTGCCACGCGGGGATTCGGGCCGGCCCGGCGTGATCGACGGGGGATGAGGCGGATAACCGGCGTCTTCGGGCATCACCATAACACATCGGCTCAGCGACCGAAGGCCCATCGCGGGGCAGGCGCACCGAGACCGTCGGTAGCCCGGAGGCGAGACGCCTCAAGTCCCCCGTCGCAAGGCCGTTACTCTCAGACGACGCCTCCCCGGCTCGGGGCGGCGGTTGACCCCTTTCGCCTGCAGCCCGACGCCGTTGCCATGACACCACTTTCCCTCCTGCCGTCCCAGGATCGCCGACCTGTCCGTCACCGCCACCTCGGCACAGGGTGGCCCGGGTGATGGCGGCCAATCGCCAGCGCAACCGGCTGCTGGTGGGCTTTCTCGCCGGCAGCCTGCTGGTGATCGCCCTGTTCAGCGCCATCGCCTATACCAGCGCGCGCGACTATCATTGGCACCAGATCCCCCATCTCCTGCAGGACCATAGCCAGCAACTCCTCGCCACCCTGCCCGAAAGGCCCACCCTGGAACAGATCCAGAAGTTGCTGCCCGAGTACGAGACGGCCCACGATGCCCTGCTGCTGCTCGATGCCGAGGGACGGGTGGTACCTTCCCCGCAGGGGTCACAGTCTCTTCCGCCGGTCCCCAGCGAGCAGCTGAGCCAGCCCGAAGGCCAGTTCCAACAGGACGATGCGCGCTATATCTGGGTCACCCGTGCCATACCTGGCACACCCTATCGACTGGTCACCCTGCATCGCGCCATCGACGGTGGCCTGGCTGAATTCGTGCGCTATGTCGGTGTGCCCATGGGCTTCGCCACCCTGCTCGGTGTGTGGGCCGCGGTGTGGGGGGCGCTCATCGTCGGCTCGCTGTTCGAGCGCCTCGACCGGCAGCGCTACCAGTTGCAGCACCAGGCCGCACACGATCCCCTCACCGACCTGCCCAACCGCGATACCCTGGGCCACGCCATCGACGCGGCCATCCAGACCACCACGGACAGGCGCCCCCTGGCCGTCTGCCTGGTCGATCTGCAAGCGTTCAAGGAGATCAACGATTCACTCGGCCACACCTGTGGCGACGAATTGTTGCGTCAGGTGGCGTCGCGCCTGCGGTCCGTGGTGCATGCCCCCGATGCCGTCGGTCGATTCTATGGCAACAAGTTCGCCGTGCTGCTACAGCAACAGGACGCCTCCACGGTGGAGGACATCGGTGAACGCCTGCTGGGTGTCCTGGAACCGGCTTTCACCGTTGACGACCGTTCGCTGTTCATCCGCGGCACCCTCGGCATCGCCTTTCACCCACAGCACGCCGAGGATGCCGCCGGTCTGTTGCAACGGGCCGAGACGGCCACCTTCCAGGCGCGCAGCGGCAACCGGCCGCTGGCGGTCTATCAGGAGACGGACAACGACGCCGCGGCCCGGCGTCTGGGGCTGGCCAATGATCTGCGCAATGCCCTGCACGACGAGCAGTTGAACCTCTATTACCAGTCGAAGCTCGACCTGCGCACGGGCAGGGTCATCGGCGCCGAGGCCCTGGCACGCTGGATCCACCCTGAGCATGGCTTCATCCCGCCCGACCAGTTCGTCGACATCGCCGAGCGCACCGGCCTCATCAAACAACTCACTGCCTGGGTCTTGCAGACCACCGTACGGCGTGCCGCAGAATGCCGCGCCCATGGCCGCTCGTTGAAGTTCTCTGCCAATCTCTCCGCCATCAATCTGCACGACGAGGAACTCGTGCCCATGGTCGCCAGACTGCTCGAGGAACACCGCTTGCCGCCGCCGCAGTTGGTGCTGGAGGTTACCGAGACCGCCATGATGCTGGATCCGGATCACGCCCGTGAACAGCTGAACCGTCTCGATGCCCTCGGCGTTCACATCTCCATCGACGACTTCGGCACCGGCTACTCGTCGTTAGGCCATCTGCGTCAGTTGCCGGTGGACGAGATCAAGATCGACAAGTCCTTCGTCATGGACATGAACGCCAACGAAGACGACGCCAGCATCGTGCGCGCCACCATCGGTCTGGCCCACGACCTCAATCTGCAGGTGGTGGCCGAGGGCGTGGAAGATGCGGACATCCTGAACAACCTGCGCGCCATGGGCTGCGACATCGCCCAGGGCTATCACATCGCCCGTCCCCTGCCAGAGGCGGACTTCATCGCCTTCGTGCAGTGCTGCGAGACCGAGAACGGGGCCAAGGCCGATCCCGACGGCGCCGACCCGTCCACCCAACTGGCCGGGCTCACAGCGATACAGGCAGCGGGCGATTGAGCACGATGCCCTGCGGCGTGACCTCGCCTGCCAGGGCATAGGCCTCCACCCCGGCCGCCACGGCATGGCGCAGGGCAGCGGCGTAGTCGGGATCGATCTGCTCCGCCGCCCGTACCACCCGCACATCGCCCCGTTGCACACAGAAGAAGATGGCGCCGCGCCGGCCGGCCGCCACCACCCCTTCGAGTTCACGCAGGTGCTTGCGCGCTCGCCGGCTCACCGCATCGGGAAAGCTCGCCACGCCCGCCTCCGCCCCAGCCCCCACCAGGGTGACGTTCTTCACCTCCACGTAACAGGGTGGCGCGGCATCGAACTCCAGCAGCAGGTCGATCCGGCTGTTCTCTTCGCCATAGCGTACTTCATGACATAACCGTGAATAGCCGCTCAGGGCGGGCACTCGCCCGGCAGCGATGGCCTCGGCCACCAAGGCATTGCTGCGCTGGGTATTGATGCCGGCGAGTACTCCAGGGCGTGCCTCCACCAGCTCCCAGGTATGTGGGTATTTGCGCTTGGGGTTGTCGGAGAGGCTGAGCCAGACATGGCTGCCCGGCTCGGCACAGCCGGTCATGGCACCGGTGTTGGCGGTGTGCGCGGTGATCACCTCCCCGCCGGCGAGTTCCACGTCGGCGAGGAAGCGTTTGTAGCGGCGCAGCAGACGCCCCTCGATCAGGGGCTGGGCGAATCTCACCCGGCCGGCGGGCAGCTGAGCAACAGTTCGTTGAGCCGGCGCACGAAGGAGGCCGGGTCGTCCAGCTGGCCACCCTCGGCGAGCAGGGCCTGATCGAAGAGGATGTTGGTCAGGTCGTCGAAGCGGGTCTCGTCCTGCTCGTCCTGCAGACGCTTCACCAGGGGATGCTCGGGATTCAGCTCCAGGCTGGGCTTGCTGTGCGGCACGTGCTGACCGGCGGCGCGCAGGATGCGCTCCAGATTGGCGCTCATGTCCTGCTCACCGGTGACCAGGCAGGCCGGAGAGTCCACCAGGCGATGGCTCAGGCGCACCTCGGCCACCTTGTCGCCCAGGGTCTCCTTGACCCGTTCGAGAAGGGGCTTGAGTTCCTGTTCCTCCTTTTCGTGGGTCTCCTTCTCCGCCTCGTCTTCCAGCGCGCCGAGGTCGAGATCGCCCTGGGTGACGGATTTCAGCGGCTTGCCCTCGAACTCGGTGAGCGAGCCCACCAGCCATTCGTCGACGCGGTCGGTGAGCAGCAGCACCTCGACGCCCTTCTTGCGGAAGATCTCCAGGTGCGGGCTGTGCTTGGCCGCGGCGAAACTGTCGGCGGTGAGGTAGTAGATGGCCTCCTGGCCGTCCTTCATGCGCGCCACGTAGTCGGCCAGGGAGACGTCCTGGGTCTCGCTGTCGCTGTGGGTGGAGGCGAAGCGCAACAGGCGTGCGATCTGCTCGCGGTTGGCGAAGTCCTCGCCCGGGCCCTCTTTCATCACACGGCCGAACTCCTGCCAGAAGGTGGCGTACTTCTCCGGCTCGTTCTTGGCCAGGTCCTCCAGCAGGCCGAGCACCTTCTTCACCGAACCGGCGCGGATGGCGTCTATCACCTTGCTGTGCTGCAGGATCTCGCGCGAGACGTTGAGGGGCAGGTCGTTGGAATCGATCACCCCGCGCACGAAGCGCAGGTAGTTGGGCATCAGCTGCTCGGCATCCTCCATGATGAACACGCGCTTGACGTAGAGTTTGATGCCATGGCGCCGCTCGCGGTCCCACAGGTCGAAGGGCGCGCGCGCCGGGATGTAGAGCAGCGAGGTGTATTCGTATTTGCCCTCCACCCGGTTGTGGGTCCAGGCCAGGGGGTCTTCGAAGTCGTGCGCGACGTGCTTGTAGAAGGCCTTGTACTCGTCCTCGCTGATCTCGCTCTTGGGCCGCGCCCAAAGGGCCGAGGCGCTGTTCACGGTCTCCCATTCCACCTCAGCCGGTGCCTCTTCCCCCGGGACCTCCTTGGGCATGAGGATGGGCAGGGTGATGTGGTCGGAGTATTTGTGGATGATGTTGCGCAGACGCATGCCATCGAGGAATTCGTCCTCGCCCTCGCGCAGGTGGAGGACGATCTCGGTGCCGCGCTGCGGGTGCTCGATGGTCTCCAGGGTGTATTCGCCCTCGCCGCTGGATTCCCAGCGCACGCCGTGCTCGTGGCCGAGACCGGCGCGGCGGGTGGTGAGGGTGACGCGATCGGCGACGATGAAGGCGGAATAGAAACCGACGCCGAACTGGCCGATGAGGTGCGCGTCCTTCGCCTGGTCGCCGGTGAGCGCCTCGAGGAATTGCGCGGTGCCCGACTTGGCGATGGTGCCGATGTTCTCCACCACCTCCTGGCGGGTCATGCCTATACCGTTGTCGCGCACGGTGATGGTGCGTGCCGTCTTGTCATAGCTGACCCAGATCTTAAGGTCGCTGTCGTCCTCGAACAGGGCCTCGTCGGCGAGGGCCTCGAAACGCAGCTTGTCGGCGGCATCGGAGGCGTTGGAGATCAGCTCGCGGAGAAAGATCTCCTTGTTGCTGTACAGGGAGTGGATCATGAGGTGCAGCAGCTGCTTCACCTCGGTCTGAAAGCCCAGGGTTTCCTTGTGCGTGTCGACGGTCATATTCTCGAACTCCTCGTAACAGAAAGGCCGAACACCTCCGACGGAGGGACGGAGGCGATCGTGTGGCAGGTTATCCGGCGCTATATGGGGACGCCCGGCGCCGAAGACAAGGCCGTCGCGCCGGGCAGGCGGGGGCCGGGAGATGGACGAGGGGAAGCGGCGGTCTCAGCGCCCGGGCAGGGCCGGGGTCAATCCTGCGCCGCGCCCTTCGCCTGTTGCAGGAGGCGAGCCAGTGCCTGCGCGTTTTGGGCATCCGGCAAGGCGAAGACGAGGGCGCAGCCCTGGCCGTCGTTGCGCACCACCCGGGCCGGCAGACGCGGCCTGGTGGTGCACGCTGCGCCCGCCGCCAGCACCAGTTCCACTTGCAGGTCCTCCTCCAGGGGCAGGGCGCGGGCGTCGAGATAGATGCCACCCAGGCAGACGTTGCCGCTGTGGCAGCGCAACATGCCATCCGCACCGCCTTCGGCAAAGCGGACTTCCACGCCGAGGCGCAGGGAGTGACGGGGTTCCAGCCGGCGTTCCATGCCTTGCATCATCGCGCCCTCCCGGCGATCAGCCCTGGCCGGCCTTGTTCGCCCCTTGCGGCTTGCGGGACGAGGCGAACGGCGCGACGAATTTGGCCGCGTACTCCCGCGACAGACGTCGCGCCTGCGCCAGCTGCGCGGCACTCAGCCGGGAGCTCAGTTCGTCGCGCTTGCGCGCATGGCGCTGCTCTCCGCCCGTGGCGGCGAGGTCGTACCACACCCACGCCTGCAACGGGTCTTCCTCCACCCCCACGCCCTTGGCATACATCACGCCCAGATTGGCCTGCGCCGCGCGGTCACCCTTTTCTGCGGCACGACGATACCAGTGCACCGCCTGTGTGTAGTCCTGTGCCACGCCCTGCCCGGCGTGGTACATCACGGCGATGGTCTCCTGGGCACGCACCAGGCCCTTCTCCGCCAGCGGCTTCCAGGCGGCGAAGGCCTGTTCCAGTTGCCCCTTCAGCATGGCCCGCTGACCCTCGGCCTCGCCGGCCATGGCCAGGGGCGCCAGACAGCAGGGGATCAGACAACAGAGAATGGCCGCGGGCCGCAGGGACGGGAGGCTGAAGATGCGCATGGAGAGACCTGTTTCGATGACGACGTGCGATGGATCCGAACAATTGACCGTTTCGAGACCGCCATAACGGGGACGGCGAGCGACGTCGCCAGCCCCCCCTTGCAGACGGCCGTTTTTCTGCCCGACACGACGACCCCGGTCGGACCCTGTTGGCGTCGTCCAATCCAAGGGGCCCGGACGCCGCATTTCGCCGGCCCCGGACACCCCGGCTGGCCAGCGATCCCCCACACGCGCCCGTGGGGCGCCTGTCCTGCACTGGAGGGGATCGATAAAGATGGTGCCGACACACGGACTCGAACCGCGAACCTACTGATTACAAATCAGTTGCACTACCAATTGTGCTATGTCGGCGAAAGAGGTGCATTCTATGCATTGCCCCTGCGCCTTGCAATTCATTCGCAGCGATCGCGCTGGGACAATTTCACCTTCGGCAGTTCTTCCGCCACCACGGCGATGGCGGCCACCGTATCCGTCTTGCTGCTGTCCACGCGCAGATCGAGCCAGTATTCCTTACGTTCGCGGTAGCGCGGGGTCATCACCACCTCGCTGGCCAGGCGGCGCACCTCGTTGAAGCGATCGGTGGCGGTGCTCTTGCGCTTGAAGATGCCCAGGGAGATGGCGTTCTTCAGTTTGCCCTTGCCCATGATGTACATGTCGTCGATGCCCTGCTTGCGCAGGGCCGCCACCTTGCGCTTGGCCGCCGTGTACGACGGGCTCGGCGGCAGATACACCCAGTAGCCGGTGACGCTGCGTCGCGTCTGCTCGCGCAACTCGGTCTGCACCCCCATGGGCTGCAGGGTCTCGTTGACCGCCCGCGCGCTGTCCGCGTCGCCGAAGGGGCCGAGGGTAAAACAGGCGAACACCACCGCAGGGGGTTTCGCCGGTGCGCTGGGGGCCGGCTCGACCGGCGCCGGCGGAGCAACCACCGGCGGTTTGCTCGGCGCCGCAGTGGGGGCCTTGGCCACGGTGGCGGGCCGGGCCTTGGGCCTCGCCGTGGGCCCTGGCGTGCTGGACAGCCCGCGCTCGCGCAGCAGGACCAGCGGTTTGACCCCTGGCGCCAGGGGCTCCTCGACGATGAGCGGCGGCTCGGCGGCCGGCGGACGGCTGACGTGCCAGTAGAAAAAGGCGACGTTGGCCAGCAGGATTAGCCAGAAGACCAGCCTCATTGCCCGCCCTCTGCCATCACGTTCAGGCCATCGAGCACCAGAAATTCCTCCCGTTCGTATTCGATCTGTAGCAACGGTATCAGATCCGCCGAATAGCCGCCGCAGAGCACCGCCGTGACGCCCGCCGGAAAGCGCGCCTCCGCCTGCCGCACGACACGCTCGACCAGGCCCGCCGTGGCCGCCAGGGCACCGGCGGACACGGCGCTGGCGGTGTCGCTGGCCAGTCCGTCGTCACCCGGCTCGGCCGTTTCGGCGCCGATGGCCGCGGTGTTGCCCTGCAGCGCCGCGCGCATGAGGCCCGGACCGGGGGCAATCAGGCCGCCCAGGTGTCGGCCCGCGGCGTCCACCACGTCGATGGTGGTGGCGGTGCCGCAGTCGACCACACACAGGGGGCCGGAAAAGCGCCGGCGCGCGCCGATCATCGCCGCCCAACGATCCACGCCCAGGCGACGCGGCTCGGCATAGGCATTGCGCACACCGCAGGCCTCGGCGCGGCTCTCGACCACCTCCGCCTCGACACCCCAGTGCCGCGACCACCACCGACCGAGGGCCTCGGCCAGGGCGGGGGAGGCGACGGAGGCCAGCAGCACCCGCGTCGGGGCCGGCCGCATCGCCCACTGCGCAAACACCGCACCCAGATCCTCGCCAGCGTGGTGAGCGGCGGCCTGTGCGGGCGAGCGCACGCCCGCTTGGCTAAAGGCCCATTTCAGGCGCGTATTGCCGGCATCGACGAGCAGGGTCTCAGACAACACCCACCCCCTGCGGCCGTAGGCTGACTTCGCCGCTGTGAAACGCCTGTACCGTGCCCGAGGCTCCAGTCAGCAGCAGGGCACCCTCTGCATCGATGCCCTGCACCACCCCGCGGCTCTCGCCCTGGGCCGTCTGCAGCACCACAGATCGTCCGGCAAAGGCATCGCGCCGCCGCCATTCATCGACGAAGGGGGCCAGACCCTCGCGGTCGAACTCCCCGGCGGCATGGACCAGGTGATCCAGCAGCCGACCGGCCAGCGCATTGCGACCGGGCGGCGCGGCGAGCAGATCCTCCAGCGTGGTCCAGGGTTGGTCGATGGACGTCGCCAGTCGCGACGGGTGCAGGTTCAGACCGACCCCCATGACGATGTCGCAGGGACCCGCCGCCTCGCCAGAGACCTGCAACAGGATACCCGCCAGTTTGCGCCCATCGGCGAGCAGATCGTTGGGCCATTTCAGCTGCACCGCCTCTGCACCGACCTCGCTCAGGGCACGGGCCACGGCCACCCCCACGGCCAGGCTGAGACCACCCATCTCGGCCATGCTGCGCTGAAAACGCCATCCCAGCGAGAGGGCCAGATTGCCGCCCAGCGGCGACAGCCACGACCGGCCACGTCGTCCGCGACCTGCCGTCTGTGACTCCGCCAGGCAGGCCCGAGCCAGGCCATCGGCCGCCAGCGGTTGCGCCAGCAGACGGGTATTGGTCGAGTCGGTTTCGAAGAGCACCTCCACCTCGGCCAGCCGCTGGCGATATGCGGGCCGCATGGCCTGGAGAATGGCCGTGGCATCCAGCAGTTCGAGGGGACGCGCGAGTCGGTAGCCCTTACCGCGCACACGGAAGACCTCCAGACCCGCCCGCTCCAGGCCATGCACGGCCTTCCACACCGCGGCACGCGAGCAGCCGAGCCGCTCGCCGAGTTCGGGACCGGCGTGGAAGCGGCCGTCGGCAAGGACCTGCAACAAGGCGCGGGACCGGCTCATGTGTCGGCGGCCCCGTCGAGGCGGTGTTCGGCGGGCACCGACTTCAGTCCGCCCTGCAGCAGCAGGCTGCGGAAACCGGCCTGGGACATGAGATAGGCCGCCACCGCGCTGCGGCGACCGTTGTCACAATAGACGAGATAGGTGATACCCCGGTCCAGGCGTTCGAGCTTCTGCCGCAACAACGGCAAAGGGATGTTGACACTCTGCGCCAAGCGTTGCCCAGCGTGTTCCTGCGGCAACCTGACGTCGAGCCAGATCGCCCCCTGCGCCGCCAGGGCCGAGGCCTGTGCATAATCGCCCCAGCTCAGCAGGGGCTCGTTGAGCCATTCCAGAAAATCGCTCTTCTCCAAGGCGATGAGCACCCCCTCGGTCTCCATCCGTACGGTGGCATTGCGTGGTCCACCGGAGATCAAGGCCTCCTCGCCAAAGGCGTCGCCGGGTCGCAAGGTGGCGAGGCAGATCCCCTCTGGATTTTTCCGTGTCTGCCGAATCACCCGGCACCGCCCCTCTCGCAAGATGTAGAACCGATCACCGGCCTCGCCTTGCCGCACCACCGCCTCGCCGGCCTCAAACCGCAACGTCTGCATGCGCTGAAAGACGGCCTGGATACTGGTGGGCGGCAGCCGGCGGAACAACTTGCTCTGCAGCAGCCGTGCCATCCAGTCCGCCTCCGCACCCGGGCCTTCGGCGATCAGGTCGTGCACTTCATAGCCCGTCGCCTGATCCAGGGCGAGTTGGGTCTCGAGGGCCACGCGGTCGATGCGCAGGCACACGGCTTCGCCCACCGCCGTTGCCGTTGCCTGCGCCTGCACCCCCTGCTCCAGCGGCAGGCGCGCCATCTTGCTGCCCGCCCGGAGGGTGCGCGGCGGCTGCGCGGGCGCGACGAGGGACAGGTCGCCCTGGATCAGATAATCGAGGGTCGTCACCGCCTCTCCCACGCGATACAGGTCCTGACCCGGACCGAGCCCGACTTCACGGGCATCGGCCAGCAACTCGCGGCAACGCTCCGGGGTCAGCATCTTCAGGGGAATCAATGAGGCAAAGAGGGAAGGATCGATCATCAGCAGGAACGACAGCCGCGTGGCGGGGGTGGAAATAAGCGCCAAATTTATGACGAAAGTGAATCAAGATATCATTATTTCGCACCTGCCTCCAAGCAACCGGCCATGACATCCGAGCTAATTGACTTGGACCTTCCAAGGCGGGTTATTACGGCCTCTCAGCCACTAGGCCCTATGGTGCCAAAAAGTAAAACAGCAATAAAAAAGCGCCCCTCTCGGGGCGCCTTTTTGATCGCAACTATCCAATCATGATTTACAAAAAGTTACTTCGCGCAACAAGTAGGCCAAGTGGTTTACCTCACCCACCGCCACACTCAGGGACAAATACCACCAAGCTGATCACGGACGAAAACATCCCAGGTGTTATTTGTATCTAGGTCCCCGGTTACCAAGTTCGATGCACTCGAGGAAAAGACAACATATCGACCATCTCCGCTGAGTCCCGTGTGCCCAAAGCTGATACTGTTCGCGTTAGACACCCCATCATCAGGAACGTCTACCATTTCAGTGTTCTGAATGACACGATCATAGATAAATGCTCCAATTCCTTGGGGAACACCGCCTTCAATGATATTGGAAGCAGTAGATATAAAGCTCACATAGCGTCCATTTCCGCTGATGCTGGGATAGAAGTTGCCTCCATTTGTGGCAGAACCATCATAAGTCTTGCTGACCAGTTCGACGGAGTCACTGACTTGATCATAGACATAAATATCCGAAGAGCTGTTCGTATCCTCAGCAGACAATGAATCCATGCTATTAAAAGCTAGGTATCGCCCATCACCATTGAGTTTGAAGCCATAGCTACCCAAAACCGGATAACTAGATTGCGATCCGTCATTGGCAATATTGACCCGCTTGGTGGTGCCCGTTACACGGTCATGCAGAAATAGGTCTGCCACCCCATTGGTATCGTTTGGCACCAGATTGTTTGCTGAGGACATAAAGGCGACATAACGACCGTCACCACTAATGTCGGTTATGGAACTCCCCCAGACACCCTCACCATAGGCCTGTGTTCCATCACTGGCAATACTTACCCGCTCTGTTGTGCCGGTGACTCGATCGCGGACAAAGATATCCGTAGTATCATTGGTATCCGCGCTAACCAGATTCGCGGCACTGGATGAAAAAGCGACATAGCGCCCGTTATCGCTAATAGAAACATCTTGAGAGCCTGTGTTTACCTCGCCTGGCACAGAGATGAGTTCGGTAGTGCCCGTGGCACGATCCCGGACATAAACATCCAACCCAGAAGTACTTCCATCCTGCCACTCCGCAACAAAAGCGACATAACGCCCGTCGGCGCTGACATCTACAGAACTGCTGGCTTTGTAACTGTTAGCATGGCTACCATCGCTGCTTATGCTAACCAGTTCTGTCGTGTTGGTTGCCCGGTCTCGGAGGTAGACGTTGTAATACGCGTCGCCGGCGGTAAGCCCTGTGGCAGAAAACACGACATACCGTCCATCCGTACTGATCGCCTTTGCCAGGAAGTAGACAACGCTGGCCTGGCTTCCATCAGTGGCAACGCTGACACGCTCCATCGTGGCGGCAAACGCTTGTGTGGTGGCAAACGTTAACCCGAGGGCAGTCATCACTAGTGCGCCACTAATTTTCCCACTAAATAGCCTTCTGTATAAATCTTTGGATTTCATTGAGTTTCTCCTATATGTACGTCCAATGTGAATTTGGCCATCCTGGCCATGGGCTATCTATCCTTGAACCGTTTCCCTCTACTACAGGAATTCCTCGTTTTACAAATCAATAAAAGATTATCCACCGTTGGCTATGCATGTTTCAGGATTTCCGCAGACGTTGTTGTGGTTGCATGGTGCGTCAGAATTTTCCCACGAGTATTCACATCACCAAAGGCCAAGTCAGTCTGACGCTTCCCTAGCTGGAACATGCTAAGGCGCCGGTCAAAGTGTGATCTTTCTGCAGGATGTTTACTCGGGGCTTAGCCGGAGAATCGGAGGTGCGAGCCAACCCCCCAAAAAAAAAAGATGGTTCTAGTTAGAACCATCTTTTTCTTCACTATTAAAGCTTATCTTTATTACTTGGTGTGGCAGGTCAGGCAGAGGGCGCTGGGGCCGTTGCTGACGATGTTTGTATTGCCCGCATTACTGGCACCGATACCGTTATTGACGCGCAGGAAGCTGGGGCTGAAGCGGGTGTTGGTTCCGCTGCCACC